>DATCFJ010000757.1:0-18913 GCA_036509605.1 Polyangiaceae bacterium
GAATCGTCGTCAGCCGCTAAAGCTCGCTTTAGAACGTCGGGTCTCGGGCGCTGGCTCTGCAACCCTTTTCAAGCCGCGCGAAGCAAAATTGCGCCTGACCCCTTCCCAATGCGCTTCAGCGCTCCACATCTAGTCTGGGAGAACAATGTCTAGCCGAACGCGCCAAAACCCGACGGGGGCCATGTCCATGCGTGCGCTGCTCGCCGCGGACCCGTTTCTACCGCACGACCTCCGGCAAGCGATTGCCAAGCGTGAGGATTTCGCGCGCCATCATCTCGTGCGTCTCGGCGCCAACGAGTGCGAAGCCGCCGAGCTGCTAGACGAGCCGCGGAGCGGCTGCTGCTGAGCGCTTCACTTCACGCAGGGGCAGCAATAGTCACGCAGGGGCAGCAATAGCAGCAACCGCGACGGCTCAAATCGGCGCAAGATTAGCGCGCAGCATCGGTGGCGCGGCGCCCCACGCTGCGCGGCCGATTCAGCGCGGAATGCGAGCCCCGCGAGCGTCGCGACAGATACGAGCGCTGCCCGTTGCTCTCGGCGTACAAAGCGCGCAGCTCCTGGAACGAAGTCACCTCGGAATTCTTGGCAATTCCCGCGTGTGCTCGGCACAGCAACACCTGTTGATCCCCGAAGGAGACCGGAAGCAGCTCGCGGCCCGCTTTGAGATCGCCTTGAGGTCGGAACGACTCACACACTTCGCAGCGCTTCTCCATGCCGCCTAGCGTTCCCGAGTCTGGGTCGGCTGGCCAAGTTCCGGCATGGGCGGGCCGAAGCATGGGGCTGCCTCCGGTCGTGCCCGCGACACCAGCAACACCCTGACGGGGATTGGCTGGGCCTAACGGCGCGCGATGGCTGCGCGCCGTTTCTTGCGGCGCAGCAGCGCGCCGGCAGCGAGCAAGAGCCCAAGCCCGGCGAGCGGCGCGCGCGTCCTGGAATGTCCGAGCGAGCAGCCAGGCGGCGGTGCTTGCGGATCGGTCATGGTCCCCGGGCCGGCGCTGTTCCCCGCCTGGCTCGTCCCCGGCGGCAGCGACGACGGCGCGCCGCCAGCGCTCACTCCGCCGCTGCTGCTTGGCCCGGCACCGCTGCCGGAACCGGAGCCGCCGACCCCGCTCGCGCCGGCAGAGCCAGCCGGAATGCAGTAGCCGCTACGACACACTAAGCCGGGGACCTTGCACAGCTCGAGATCGGTGCCGTTGTCTGCGACGCCGTCGCAATCGTCGTCGTAGTTATTGCACACCTCCGCGGCCGGCGGCCCAGGGATGCACGACAGAGCGGCCGCACCACAGCCGTCTGCATACCTCGAGCACCAACCGACGCCGCACACCGTGCGGGCGCCCTCATCGATCTGATAGTTGCAGTTGTCGTCCTTGCCGTTGCACAGCTCGGGCGCGCCCGGGTAAATCGTGGGATCGTTGTCGTTGCAGTCGTTGTCGCATAAGCCCCAGCCCTTGCTCGCGCCGCAGGCCATCATCGTCGCCTTGCCGGTGACGCCGTGGCCGTCCCCGTCCGCGTCCGTGCAATACAACGCGAACGGCAGGCCTTCATCGACCTGCCCGTCGCAGTTGTTGTCCTTGCCGTCACAGATCTCCGGCGCACCTGGGTAGATCTTCGGGTCGTTGTCGTCGCAATCGCCCACTTTTGCCGCGTAATACTGAGGAGCAACGCCGCAGGCCGTGGTGTAGCCAGCGGTCAGCGTTCCCACGCCGTCTCCGTCGTAGTCGCGGTAGTACTTGGTGCCGGCGCAGCCGAACGCGGTGCTGAAGAAGGCGTCCCCCTCGCCGTCGCCGCGCGTCGAGCCGTCTCCGTTGGCCGAATTCGCCCAGACGCTGAAATCAACACCCCCGGGCGTTGCGGGCGCCATCCAACCGACCTTGAAGGTCGTGAAGCCGCCGCTGCCGGTGCGCGGGGTGGTGTGCGTGATGCCATTGCCGGAGAGGAAAGTGCCGGAGTCGACGACCTTGAGCGTTCCGACTCCGCTGGTTGCCAGAAAGAAACCGGCGACCGGGCCGTTCGTCTGCGAGATGCTGACTGTCAGGGTGAGCAGCTGGCCCGGGTTGACCGTCATTAGGTCGGGCGTGATCATCACCGTCGGTGTCTGGCCACCGCTGTGGCAGCCGCAGCCTTCGCTGGCCTCGCCGTTCTTGTGCGCGAACGCGCGGCTGGGCAAGCACCAGGCCAACAGCGCCAAGAGCAACGCCGCCGCGCGCTGGGGCGCGAGCAGACGAACGGCGAAGGGGCGAACAGCGAACACGGTTCTCGGGGTCGTCGGCAGTTTCATCGAAGTTGTTCTGAGCGGACGCGGGCGCGTGCAGTTACTTAGCTGTCCCGGCGAGCTCTCGCCGCCTAATTCTGTGGGAAGCACGACGCGAGTCGATCACCTTGTATGTGTACGCAGGGGCACCACATCGCGCCATTTGGCTCAACATTTGCGGAAACCGGCTGTTTTCCAGAGGCCGGTGCGGCCGGTCGACGAAACTTGCACTTCAACGGCACCCGAAATTGCGTGTAACGCTGCTTTGCGGGGGCTCCCGGGTTAACATGAGAGGGATGGCTGCTCTAGTCCTGGTGGTCGACGACAGCCCCAGCATCCGCGCGCAGATCCGCGGAGTTTTGCAGCAAGTGGAGGGCTTCGACGAGTTCATCGAAGCCGGGGACGGCCTGCAGGCCTTCAAGCTGATGCTCGAGCGCCAGCCGGATCTAGTGATTTGCGATTTGATCATGCCGGTCTTCGACGGGCTCAAATTCCTGGCGCTGCGTGCCACCCGCCCAGAGCTCGCCAACATCCCGGTCATCATGCTCACTGCCGAGGGTGACGCGAACCGCAAGGTTGAGGTCTTCGATCAGGGTGCGTCGGACTACGTCACGAAACCTTTCAACGACCGAGAGCTCTTGGCGCGCGTGCGCGTGCACTACCGGCTCAAGGTCCTACAAGACGAGCTTCGGGACGCGAACAAGCGCCTGGAGTCTCTGGCAGACACCGACGGCCTGACCAGCTTGTTCAACCGTCGTTACTTCGACGCCCTGCTGGTGCGTGAGCTGCAACGCACCGCCCGCTACAAGACTCCGCTCGGTGTCGTGCTGCTCGACCTAGACCACTTCAAGAGCGTCAATGACAGCTTCGGTCACGTGATGGGCGACGAAGTGCTGCGCAATGTCAGCCAGATGGTGCTGTCCAGCGTGCGCGTTACGGATACCGCGGCGCGCTATGGTGGCGAAGAGATCGCCATCGTTTTTACCCAAACGACGCCGCAAGGCGTGTCCGAAGTGACCGAGCGCTTGCGCGCGCGGCTCGCGGACTACTCGCACTCTCATCAGGGGCGCACGCTGCACTGCACGGCAAGCTTCGGCGTCAGCGTGTGCGACGGACGGGGCGCCACGCCCAGCCCGGGCGAGTTCGTGGAGCGCGCCGATCGCGCGCTCTATCGCGCCAAGGACACGGGTCGCAATCGCGTCGTGTTGTGGACGCCCGAGCTCGACCCCTGAGCTTGTTGCCGTGTCTTTGACCGGTAGCCACGCCCGCCGATTTCTGGTTTTGGCGTCACCGCTTCGGGTGTCACGAAGCGAGTCGGGTGTCACGAAGCGCGTTCGCCAAAACGCAGAACTTGGCGAGCGGGTGTTCTTCAGCGTTTGGCGATGCCACTGAGCCAAGCTTTGTAAGCTGGCGTCACTAGTCTTTTGAAGACCAGCCCAGGCTGTTGCTCAATATGCGATCGAGCGAGACCTTGCCGGGACCGATCAGCGCTAGCATGATGAGCACGCACAAGTACGTGAACTCGTCTGCACCCACTAGATCGAAGAGACCATGAATGTCGCCGAGCTTTGCCGTCAAAATAGCGACGATCATACTCACGATCAGCGGAATGGTAGCCAGCCGTGTGGCCAAGCCGACGACCAACAGTGCGCCGCAAATCAGCTCGCTGTAGGCCACCACCACTGCGTTCAGGCCGGGCGCGGGGATGTGCAGCGTGACGAAGAACTGCGTCACCTTGTCCAAGCTGTGGGCCTTGCCCCAACCAGTGGACAAGAACAAAAGTCCCACTCCCAACCGGCCGATCAAGGGCGCCAGCCACCAGATTCGGTCCAGCACGCCCAACGCCTTGGAACGGCCCACCGCGGCGAGGTCTTTCAACATGGCAATGGCCGGAGTCTCGCACTCCGCGGCGCCGCGGGTCCACTCGCTTCTCGGCTCCTATGCTGTTTCGCGCTGTCACTTGCTGCACTCAGCGCTCAAGCGTGCACCAAACCTGCCTCGCTCGCGTTGCCAAGCCCGCCCAGCGCACCTCACCCGAGCCCAAGCACGAGGACCGCGGCAGGTGAGTTGGGCATTTCTTGGCGCTATGAAGTGAACGTCGAGTCAGGGCGCGAGCTCGCCGTCGATGCCAGCTTCGGTGCCAGTGATGGCGCGCTGTCCGCGGACGACGAAGCCGCGCGCTTCGTGCGCGCGGTGCAATTCGCCGAGGGCACAGGCTGGGCACCCGCAACGCAGCGCGGGAGCGCGTGGCTCGTGCCGTGCGCGGCGGGCTGCCTGGTCCGCTATCACTTCGCGTTGCAAGAAGCCGCCGACGCCCTGCACGACAGCGACACCGCGATCGCGTCTGGCAAGGTGCTGCTCGCGCCGCCCTCTACGTGGCTCCTGCACCCAGGTTCTGCGCCGAAAGACGCGCAATTCGAGCTGCATGTCGAGCCCGGTCCGGGCGCGCATTTCGTGACCGCGTTTCAACCCGCGAAAGGAGGCCGCGCGAACACGTATCGCGCCGACGCTAGCGTGCTCGACGACGCGAGCTTCTCCGCCTTCGGCGCACTGCGCGTCGCGGAAGTGCCCGCCGGAGACACCACCGTCCTGCTCGGCGTTGCGCCCGAGGGCCTGGGCCTCACCGACGCACAAACCCAGGCTTGGGTTTCCGCCTCAGCGGGTGCCGTCGCGCACTACTACCAAGGGCACTTGCCGGCGCGTCACACGCTCGTCTTGATCATCAAAGGTTCGGGGGACAACACCCGCGGCGAAACTCTGGGCGGCGGTGGCCCCGCAGTGCTCGTGCGTGCCTCGGATCTCGTCACCACCAACACCACTCGTGAAGACTGGGTGCTCACGCACGAGCTGTTCCACGCCAATTTCCCAGACATCGGCCGCGAGCACGCGTGGCTCAGCGAGGGCTTGGCGACTTACCTCGAGCCGGTGGCGCGCGCGCGCGTCGGCCTAGTCAGCGACACGAAGTTCTGGCGTGATCTGATGGACGGCTTGCCGCAGGGCCTACCGGAAGCGGGCGATCAAGGCCTCGAGCACACGCGGACCTGGGGCCGGACGTATTGGGGCGGCGCACTGTTCTGCCTGATGGTCGATCTCACTTTGCGTGAGAAGACCGGTAACCGGCACTCCCTGGACGACGTACTCAGGGCGATTGGCAAAACCGGTGCAACAGACGATGTCTATTGGGACATTCAGCAGGTGCTCGACGCGGGCGACCGCGCCACTGGCACGTCTGTGCTGCACGAGCTGTTTGAACAGCTCGCCGAAAGGCCAGGAAATGTCGAGCTGTCTAACCTTTTCGCGCGCCTCGGCGTGCGCGCTCAGAACGACACAGTCGTGTTCGACGACTCCGCTCCTCTGGCGACGATCCGACGTTCCATTACGGCCCGTAGTCCGGGCTGAGCGGATTTCCGGCAAAATTTTCCCGATCGAGAAGTTGACCGGGAGCGTGGGCGGCGCGACTCTGCGTGCCGCTCGAAGCACCAGGGCCGTGAAACGCCACGGACTCCGAGACCACCGCGTGCACTCTGCACACGGTGTTAGCTAACTTCACGAGGATATTAGCAAATGAATTTCACCAACACACTGATGGCAGCTGCGGTTACTGGGATCATGGCCGGAGCGACGGCCTGTGGCGGCTCGACTCCTCCGGCGGAATCCCCCGCTCCGGCGGCCACCGCCGCTGACGGCGCTACGCCCGCCGCCGATGGCGCTGCTGCGGCTCCCGCGGCCGACGCGGCCGACGCGGCCGGTGCCAAGCACGACTGCAAGGGCAAGAATGATTGCAAGGGCAAGGGCGGCTGCAAGACCGACAAGAACGCTTGCAAGGGCCAGAATGATTGCAAGGGCAAGGGGGGGTGTAAGGGCTGAAGCTGGTGTGAATCGCGCGCTGCGTCGGCGTTCGCCGACGTAGCGTGTGGTTTTGTTTGACGGATTTTTTGTGTCAGAGCTGCGTAGGACGTTTGGCGGCTGCCCCGCCTGTTGAAACAGCAGGCGCCGGTTTCGCCGGCTCTCGTGTGTGTGGTCTCAATCGCAGATCGTGATCTGACGCGCTTCGTGATCCCCGACGGGGGAGTCTTCCAAGACTTCTGAGGTCGTTTTAGTTCCGGGCAGGCTGCGCACGGCCTTTCGACAGAAGAGGAGACGAGAGCCCTGAGTCGAGAGAAGACGAGAGCCCTGACTAGATGGCAAACAAGTTCTCGCTACCCAACCTAGGCATAGGCCTAGGACTACGGACGGCGCACTACTCCACGATTGTTGAGGAGAAGCCGGCTGTAGATTGGTTTGAGATTATCACTGAGAACTATCTGCGGACCCAAGGGCGTCCGTTGGACTTCTTGGATCAGATCGCGGAAGCGTATCCGGTGGTGATGCACGGAGTTTCACTGTCGATTGGTTCGACCGATCCGTTGGATCGCGAGTACCTCGGCGAGGTCCGGGCGTTGCGCGATCGCACGAAGGCGCGCTGGGTTTCGGATCATTTGTGCTGGACCGGTGTGGCCGGGAAAAATACGCATGATTTGCTGCCCATGCCGTACACGGAAGAAGCGCTGAAGCACGTGGTGGACCGCGTGCGTGCCGTGCAGGATTTTTTGGGGTCCCCGCTGGCGCTCGAAAACCCGTCCAGCTACGCCGAGTTTGCGGGTGATTCGATGCGTGAGTGGGAGTTCTTGGCGCGCTTGGCCGAGGAAGCCGACTGCGCGCTCTTGCTCGACGTGAACAACGTCTACGTCTCGAGCAGGAACCACGGCTTCGACCCGCTGACCTATCTGAACGCGATGCCGTTCGATCGCGTGGTGCAGTTTCACGTTGCTGGGCACACCGATCACGGGACGCACATCATCGACTCGCACATTGGTCCGGTGATCGACCCGGTCTGGCAGCTCCTTTCGGCCGCTCATCAGCGATCGAGCGGGGCGCCGGTGCTGCTCGAGTGGGACGCCGAAATTCCGAGCTTTGGCGAGACGCACGCCGAAGCGCTGCGCGCGCGCCAGTTCATCGGGGCTCGGGCATGAATCGCCAGCCGACAGCAGACGCGCTCGGGCTGCACGAACGCGCCAGCGCGACTCCCGCGCGTGCCGAATTTCAGCCCGAATCCCGTCTCGGCAGTGCGCCCAGCTGGACCCTTGGCAAGCTCGACCTGCGTGCTCAACAGCAGTGGTTCGCGGACATCGTCAGCACGCCCGAAGCCGAACCGGCACCCGTCGACGAGCGCTCCGCTGCGCGGCTGATCACGCCCAGCGCGACGCTGAGCTCGCTCGAACGCATCGACATCTACCGTCAGGGTTATCACGCGCGTTTGATCGAGTGTTTGATCGACGATTACCCGGTACTGCAGCATGCGCTCGGTGAAGAAGCCTTCGAAGCTTTGAGCCGCCGCTACATTGCGCGTCACCCGTCGCGCGCGCCGAGTCTGAATCTGTTCGGCCGGCACATGTCCGACTTTTGCCGCACTGAAGCGTTACCGGAGCCGGTGTTTGCCGCCGACCTCGCGGCGCTGGAGTGGGCGGTCGTGCTCGGGATTCACGCCCCGACCGCGCCTTCAATCGGCTTCGAGGATCTCGGCAAAGTGCCGCCGGAGCGCTGGCCCGGCGCCCGCTTCAGCGTGAACCCGTCGCTCTGCGTCTTGCGCCTCGACTACCCAGTAAATGCGTACCTGCAGGCCTTCCGCAACGAACAATCCCCAAGCGTGCCGCGCCCCAGCAAAAGCGCAGTCGCCGTGTATCGTACGGGTCGCAGCGTCTGGCGCCTAGAGCTCGAGCTAACGATGGTAACCCTTGTCGAGTCGTTGGCTGTTGGCGCCACACTGGAAGCCGCGCTCGGCGAAGTGCAAGCCTTGCTCTCGGATCGCAGCGAAGAAGACGCCGCGCGCATGGTGTCTCACTGCTTTCAGCACAGCGTTTCTAGCGGGCTATTCTCTGCGGTCGTTCTGTAGTTGATCGAATCCCTTCCCGAGGAACATATTCGGGAGGACGATCGTACAACGGTCGGTCGGAGACACTTACCCACACGGAGACGGGGAACATGCGCGTTAGCTTTGGGAAGATCTTAGGAGCGTCGGCAGTGTTGGCTGTGGGGACAGCCTGCGGGGGCACGGCCGCAAGCGACCACGGTTCTGGCGGCGGCGGCGGCATGGCGAACGCGGCAGGCAGCGGAGTCACCGCAGGAATGGGCGCTGCCGCGGGGGTTGCGGGTCAGGCGCAAAGCACGGCAGGTGTTGGCGGGTCGGACGGCGGCGCGGCGGGCGCGGCGGCGGGCGCGGCGGACATCGTGGGCGAGGCGGGCGCTGACACGGGCGGCACGGGCGGGCTCGGGGGCTTCGCCGGCGGTCCACCAGTCGACATCGGTCCGCAGCAGCAGGCTACCAAGTTGGACGTTCTCTTCGTCGTCGACAACTCGGTGTCGATGGCCGACAAGCAAGGCGTTCTGGAGGCCTCGCTCCCCAGCTTCGTGAGTCGCTTGGTCAATCCGCACTGCGTCGATGCGCAAGGCGTGCCGATCGCTACGCAACCCGCGAATGGCGCGGCTGCTTGCGCGAGTGGCACGCGCGAGCTCACCCCTGTCACTGACCTGCACTTGGGCGTGATCACCACGAGCATTGGTAGCCACGGCGGAACGGTGTGCTCAACCGGATCGGCAACTGATCATCTCGACGACAAAGCGCAATTGGTGCCGAGCATGCGGACCGGCGTCGCAAGCTTCAACGCGTCGGGATTCCTGTCCTACGACGCGACCGGCAAGGCGGGCGTTGCCGATGTAAGCGCGGTGATCACCGACCTGAAGGCCACAGTAGCCGCCGCCGGTGAGACCGGTTGTGGCTTCGAAGCGCCGCTGGAAGCCATGTACCGCTTCCTAGTCGATCCGGAGCCACCGATTTCGGTGGGTCTGTCCGCCGCTAATTCGAGCACCCCAATGGGCATCAACGACGTTCTTCTCGCGCAGCGCGCGGCGTTTCTTCGCCCTGACTCCGCCGTCGCCGTCGTGCTCCTCAGCGACGAAAACGATTGCTCGATCCGCGATGACGGTGTCGGCTGGTTCGTGGGCTCCAGCGGGCACATGCCGCTCTCGACGGTCGCCTGCGACACCAACCCCAATGACCCCTGTTGTCGCTCTTGCGCCCAGAAAGAAACAGCCCCGCCCAGCGGCTGTCCCGCGCTCGCCGCCGACGCCAAGTGCAAGAATGTGCCTGCCGGTCAGCAGTACGCGACGCAGGACTCCTTGCACGACTCTTTGAACCTACGTTGCTTCAATCAACAGGCGCGTTTCGGTTTCGACCTTTTGTATCCGGTCGAGCGCTACAGCAACGCCCTCAGTAACCCGAAGATTCTCAATCACGAGGGTAGCTTGGTGGACAACCCGCTCTTGGTTGGGCGCTCCGCAACGCTGATCAGCGTGTCGACAATTGTGGGCAGTCCCTGGCAGGATCTCGCCAGCACGGCCAGCCTCACTGCGGGCCATGATCTACAGTACTTGGGCGGGGCGGCACTGAGCAGTAGCGCGCGCTGGCCTCTTTTGTTGGGTGATCCGGCCAAGAACGTGGCTCCGAGCGATCCGTTCATGATCGAGTCGTCCACGCCGCGCTCCGGTACAAATCCTCTGACTCAGACGCCGATCACGCCTGCGACTTCGCAGGATCCCGCGGCCAACCCGATCAACGGCCACGAGTACAACGTGCCCCAGTTGGACGACCTGCAATACGCCTGTACGTATCAGCTTGCGACGCCGAGGCTGTGCGCAGATGGGATCGCCGCTTGCGACTGCGCGCCGTACAAGGGCGGCGACACGAGCGCTCTGATCGCGTCCAACAGTCCAGTTTGCCAACCGCCTGCCGGCGGCCCACCGGGCTCGACGCAGTACTACGCCAAGGGCTACCCGGGGGCGCGCGAGCTACGCCTAGCCCAGCTGCTCGGCGAGCGCGCGGCTCCGGCGTCGATCTGCCCGAAGACACTGATCGACGCCGCGAGTCCGGATTATGCCTACGTGCCGGCGTTCAACGCCTTGCTCGCGCGCATCGCAACCACGCTGAAGTAGCGGCTCAGGGCACTAGCTCATGGAGCGCCGTCTCGTCGCGACGCTCCATGGCAAGCTCTGCCTCTAGGCTCACGCGATCGCGACCGATGGTCGCGACAGCCAGCGTCTGCTGACCCTTGCGAAACGCGACGGCGCAGTCGAGCGCATCCACACTGCCCGCGATATCCACGCGATCCCAAGATTCCGCGTGGCCCACGTAGGAGATGGTGCAGTCGTAGTGCGCGCTCCAAAAGAACGGCACCGCGCCGAACGGCTGATTCTGGCCGAGCATGTTCAGCGCTGCCGTCTCGCCTTGACGCGTTGCCACGACCCAGTGTTCGACACGGATCTTGTCGCCTGTGCGGGCATCTGGGAAGCGCGCAATGTCGCCTGCCGCAAACACGTCCGGGGCGCTCGTCCGCAAGTACTCGTCGACCAGGACACCTCGGTCCAATGCGAGGCCTGCGGCTTCGGCGAGCTCGATGCTCGGTCGCACGCCGATGCCGATCACGACCAGGTCGGCTTCGAGCTCGCCGCCGTCTTCGAGCGTGACGGTTTGCGCGCCGATCGCACTCGTACGCGCGCCGAGTCGGAAGTGCACTCCGTGTGCTTCGTGCAAGCTCTGAACGCCCCGTCCCAACGCTTCCCCCAGCACTCGACCGAGCGGCAGGGTTTCTGGCGCGACGACCGTCACCTCCAACCCCCGCGCACGTAGCGCGGCTGCGACCTCCAAGCCGATGAAGCCCGCGCCGATCAGCACTGCGCGCTTGGCGCCGACGCTCTTCGCGATGATTCTTTGGCTGTCTGTGAGTGTGCGTAGCGTGCACACATGCGACAAGTCGCTCCCGGGCAACGTCGGGCGAACCGCGCTCGCGCCCGTGGCGAGCAGCAGCGCGCCGTACCTGAGCTTGCTGCCGTTCGAGAGCTGCACGGTTTTCGAGCTCGGCTCGATGCTAAGGGCCCGCGTTTTCAAGAGCAGCTCGATATTTTGCTCCTGATAGAACTCGGCGGTGCGTAGCGGGATCCACTCTTCGGGAGCAGTTCCAGCCAAGTAATCCTTGGACAGATTGGGGCGATCGACGGGTAGTGAATCCTCAGCGCCAATCAGCGTAATTTTTCCGGCGTAGCCTTCGCGGCGCAGTTTTTCAGCCGCGGAGTTGCCGGCAGCGCCCGCGCCCACAATCACGATCGATTCAGGCGCGGAGATCTTGGCGGGCTCGCGCACGGTGCGCTTACCGAGCACGTACAACTTTCCGGCGCGCTCCAGGACCTCGAAGCAGGCGACTGAATCGCGCGCTGGGGCACGCGTTGCGGCGCCGCTTTCGAGCGAGAAGCAGGCGTGATGATAGGGGCAGCGCACCGTATCCCCGACCAGTAAGCCGTCGGCGAGCGGAGCGCCGTAGTGCGTGCAGTGCGCACCAATTGCGAACACTTTGGAGCTCGAACGCGCGATGAGCACGGCTTCGCCGTCTGCGTGTCCAACCAACATCTGCCCTTCGGCGAGCGAGCCTTGGTCGATGCCTTGTCTGAAATCGGGTCCGCTCAGCTCTTGATTGCCTGACATGCGCGTCTCCTGCGAGGCCTGCTTGGGTGGCGCTCGCGGCGCAGCATGCAACGAAGGCTGCTACTTGTCTTGGCTGGCGCGCTGCTCTGCGTCCGCGCGCGGATGCAGGCGGACAACACCGTGCTCCTGCAAGATTCGCAGCTTGGTGCGCGTCGCCACTGGCAGACGCTCGTAGTCACTTTCCGTAACTTCGTTCGGTCCTCGCCGAATGGCGATTCCGTCGGAGGCTTGGAATTGTTCTGTGGATTCGATCAGCATGGCGACTATCACGCTCGGCGCGTCCCCCCACTCAATACGGACTCGGTCTCCGTGGACTTCAGTCCCGAGCGCACCGAAATGTTCCCGCTCGCTGCCCGTTTCAGGCAGCGCGCTGCAGGTACGTACCAGACGGTCACAACAAGCTAGTGTTCGTCGATCCGGAAAAGCGTTTACAAAAAACGAATGAAAGATTTCGGCGCAGAAAATAACCGCTTTCGTGCTTGGTCCGAGCACTAACCGGAGCTTGGGAAACCGCGCTGTCCTTGCCGCGCGCTGATTCGTGGCACCCGGCGCCGCGTCGACCGTACAGCTGGGGTCAAATATAGCCGCTCACCTGTGAGTTTTGGGCACCGCGCGTGCCCGAACCCCCAACGAACGTGCTATTCGGGGGCTCCTTCAGCCCATTCAGAGCAATTAAATTGGCAAGCAGTCTCGAATCCCTCCTCGACGAAGGCGTCATCAGCGAGATCTATGGCCGCCTGAAGAGTGGCAAAGAAGCGGACGTCTATACGGTTTGTTACGGGGACGCCGTCGTCGCCGCCAAGGTCTACAAGGACCGCGCCCAGCGCAGCTTCAAGAGCAATTCGACGTACAAAGAAGGCCGCGCGGTGCGCAACTCGCGTTCACAACGCGCAATGGACCGAGGCTCCAAGTTTGGCCAGGAGGCCGCTGAGGACGCCTGGAAGTCCGCCGAGGCGACCGCGCTGTACAAGTTGCACGCCGCTGGAGTGCGGGTGCCGACGCCGGTCCTGTTTCTCGAGGGCGTTCTGTTCATGGAGCTGGTTCGCGGCGCGAACGGCGAGCCCGCCCCGCGTCTGATAGACAGCGAGCTCAGTGTTGCGGAAGCGCGGACTGCCTACTTGGACATGCTGTCACAGCTGGTGCGCATTCTGTCGTGCGATCTGATCCACGGCGATCTGTCGCCGTACAATGTGCTCTGGGCGGCGTCAGGCCCCACGATCATCGACTTTCCGCAGATCGTTTCAGCGGCTCAGAATAGCAATTCCGAGTCTTTCTTCGTGCGCGATGCGCGCAACATTCTCGGCTACTTCGCGGCCATCGATCGCAGCCTGCTGGCGCGTTTGAATAGCGACACACGCGAGATCTGGCGCGCCTACGTGCGGCGTGAGCTGAGCCCTGATTTCATGCCCACGGGGCGACCGCCGCCAGCAGAAGCGCGCCCGCAGTTCGTTGAGCGCCAAGATCGCGGTCCGCAACAGAACCGTGGCCCGCAGCAAGATGGCGGTTCGCAACACAACCGTGGCCCGCAGCAGAATCGTGGCCCGCAGCAGAATCGTGGCCCGCAACAAGATCGTGGCCCGCAACAAGATCGTGGCCCGCAACAAGATCGTGGTCTGCAACAGAATCGTGGTCCGCAACAGAATCGTGGTCCGCAACAGAATCGTGGTCCGCAACAGAATCCGAATCAGCGCGGCGGTTCGCGATCGCCGATGAACGGCGGTGGACAGAATCGCGATGCCCCCGGCCCGCGACTGCAAATGGCGTCGGCCCGCGCGAACCTTGCGTCTCAGTCCAATGGTCCTGCGCGACGGCCTCAGCGTGCGCCGCAACGCGGTCCAGAGGTGATCGTGCTGACGCGCCGGGCGCCGGAGGCCGCGCCGCGCCCCGAGCACCCGCCAGCGCAAATTCCGGAGCGAAGCAACGACGCTTCGCGTAGCAGACGGCGGCCTTGAGCAAAAAGCGCTACACTTTGGCGCATGTCGCGCATCGTCGTCCTTAGCTTGTGCGTGTTGCTTGGCGCGTGCGCCGGTAAGTCCAGTGATGGTGGCTCCGGTCCCGATGGCTCTGCTGGCGCACCGAGCGGCGGCGTAAGCACCGGGACGTCGGGCAGCACCGGGACGTCGGGCAGCACCGGGACGTCGGGTAGCACCGGAACGTCAGGTAGCACCGGAACGTCAGGTAGTACCGGAACGTCGGGTAGCGGTGGCTCTGCGGGCTCTCTAAGCGGCCAGCCGTGCTCGCCGGAGGGCGCGCAAGGCATGCAAGATTGCAATTCGTGCTCGTGCAGCCAAGGGCTGTGGGCCTGCACACACCACACTTGCCCAGCGGACAAGCCGTGCGGTGGCTTCATTGGCAATACCTGCAGCCCCGACGAGTATTGCGCGTACACGGTTGGTCAACTCTGCGGAGCGGCAGACGCCTCCTCGACTTGCAAGCCTCGTCCCAGTGCCTGCTTGGATATCTACGCCCCGGTTTGCGGTTGCGACGCCAAGACGTACAGCAGCGACTGCGACGCCGCGTCCAACGGTCAGGGCGTGATGGCGACCGGCGCGTGCATGTAACCGGGCGGCTAGTCTTCGAACATGACCTGAAACTTGCGGCCCTTGATGCGTCCCGTGCTCAGGCTCTGCTGCGCCGCGCGGCTCACGCTCTTGCTCACCGCCACATACGCAAAATGATCGTGAATCTCGATCTTACCGACGTCACTGGCTGCTAGCCCGCCGGCTTCGCCGGTGAGCGCGCCCAAAATATCTCCCGGCCGGAGCTTTTCTTTGCGTCCGCCTGAGATACGCAGGGTGGCCATCTTCGCGTCTCGCTCTAGCGCTTTGGCCAGCTCCGCCTTCTCACCGCGCGGTACGGCTTCGCGCGCGGTCACGGTCAGCTTGTGACCGGTGAATTGTTCTATCGCCGCCACTTTTCCGTCTTCGCGCGCCGTGCGTAGCGAAATGGCGAGCCCGGCCTTGCCGGCTCGCCCGGTGCGACCGATGCGGTGCACGTACACGTCCGGCTGCGACGGTAGATCGAAGTTCACGACCAAATCCAAATCCGCAATGTCGATACCACGCGCTGCGACGTCAGTGGCGACCAGTACGCGCGTGCTAGCGTTGCGGAACTTCGCCATCACGCGATCGCGATCGTACTGCTCGAGATCGCCGTGCAGGCTGTCAGCGGCGACGCCCGCGTCAGCCAGCACCTTCGCGACCTCTGCGACCGTCGCTTTGAGATTGGCGAAGATCAGCGCTGACTCATGCGGATAGGTCGCGAGCACCCAACGCAGCGCGCTGACTTTCTGCTCGGTCTCCGCGCTGATGACCAATTGCATGATCTCACTGGTTTGCTCGGGTTCGCTCTCAATCTTCACGAACACCGGGTTCCTTTGGTGTTTCGCACACAGGGCTTCGATCGAGCTCGGGTAGGTCGCCGAAAAGAACACGGTCTGCCGATCCGAGGGCAAGGCCTTCAGGATCTTCTCCATGTCCTCCTGAAAGCCCATGTCGAGCATGCGGTCGGCTTCGTCGAGCACCACGGTGGCGACGGCGTGGACGCGCAGCGAGCGGCGCCGCAGGTGGTCGAGCACGCGCCCCGGCGTGCCGACTGCGATGTGCACGCCCTTCTCGAGCGCGCTGCGCTGTCGTCCAATCGGCTCGCCGCCAGCGAGCACCAGCACGGACAGGCCCGGGTGGCGGCGCCCCAGGCGACGGATCTCGCGCGCCACCTGTGCGCTCAGCTCGCGCGTCGGACACAATACGAGCGCGCTCAGCTCACGCGTTTCGAGCGCGATGCGCTGCAAGACGGGCAGGGCGAAGGCCGCGGTCTTGCCGCTACCGGTCCGCGATTGCCCGACGAGGTCCTTGCCTTCGAGCAGCGGAGGCAGGGTTTCGGCCTGAATAGGCGTCATTTTTTGGAAGCCGAGCTCGGCCACTACCGCCAAAAGCGCGGGGGAAAGTGGCAGTGCAGAAAAGTCGGTTTCCATTGCGGCGCACCATAGCAGGCTGCGCGCTTCGGCTCAGACCGAACTGAAGCGAATCTGCCGCGCGGCGAGCTCGTCCTCCGAGAGATCCGGTGAACGTGGAAAGAAGGAGGCGAAGCGCTCTGCCAACGCGCTGATGGTCAAGCTCGGATTCACGGCTAGGTTCCCGGGCACGACGCTGCCGTCGCACACGTACAACCCAGGATAACCGAACACCTGATGCTGCTCGTCGATCACGCCTGACTCCGCGTCACGGCCGATGCAACAGCCGCCGAGGATGTGCGCGGTGGCGGGCGTGCGCAGCAGCACTTCAGAGATCACGTTTTGAGGCTCGCCGTCGAGCTCCTCTGCCAGGATTTCGGCGGCTTGCTGCGCGATCGGCAAGTAGCTCGGTACTGACTGCGCGGTGCTCGTATCCTTCAGGCCTCGCCCGAACAGCGAGCGCCCCAGCCGCAAGCGCAGATGTTGATCCACCGATTGCATGACCAACAAGATCACCGTGCTGCGCGCCCAATCAGCCACCGCGAGCAGCCTGAGCATGCGCGGCAGGCGTAGGAACATGCGCCAGAGCATCTTCAAAGGCCGCGTGAAGGCATTGCCGTTCGGCGTGAGCGGGACGGCTAGCAAACGCATTGCGCCCGAGCCGCTCGGGTAGCGCACGCTCTCGATCTTGGTCAGCGAATTGGGGTGAAACGCCGCGCCGATGGCGATGCCGCGCGACAGCTCGCGGTGCGCGTCGAAGCTGGTGGCTCCGAGTAAGCTTTCGCCATTCGTGCGCACGTAATCGCCGAGCCGAGCCGAAAGTGCCGGCAGAGTCGCATACTGATCGCGATTTTTTAGCAGTAGCTCCACCGTACCGAGCACACCGGCGGAGAGGATGACCCGCTTGGCGCAGAGCCGCGGCCCGGCCGGGCTGAGCAGCGCAGTGACGCGCTCTGTCTCTACCTCGTAGCCGCCGTCAACGGGGATCACGCGCGTGACCTTCAGCTCGGGTAACACTTGTGCGCCCCATTGTTCTGCGAAAAACAGATAGTTCTTGTCGAGCGTGTTTTTGGCGCCGAAGCGACAGCCCACCATGCAACCGCCGCACAACGTGCAGCCGGTGCGCTCCGGCCCCGCACCGTCGAAATACGGGTCGGGTACGGTGACGCCCGGCTTGCCGAAGAAGACGCCGACCTCGGTAGCGTGAAAGCTGTCCGTTGCACCCATGCGCGCGGCAACTCGCTCGAGCGTGCGCTCGCCCTCCATCAGTGCGCGATTCTCGGTTACGCCGAGCATTCGCCGCGCGGTGTCGTAGTGCGGCGCGAGCTCTTCGCCCCAGCGCACCGCTCCGCTCCACGCTGGGTCGTCGAACACGCTCGGCAGCGGGCGCATCAGGGTGTTCGCGTACACCAGGCTACCCCCGCCCACGCCCGCGCCATGCAGCACCATGACGCCTTTCAGCAAAGTAATATTTTGAATCCCGAAACAGCGCAGCTTGGGTGCCCAAAAGTACTTGAGGGCGTTCCAGTTGCTCTTCGGGAAGTCGCCGGCGGCCCAGCGCTTTCCGGCTTCCACCACGGCGACGCGGTAGCCCTTCTGGGCCAAGCGCATGGCGCTCACGCTGCCGCCGAAGCCGCTGCCAACGATGATGAAATCGAAGGCTTCGTGTGTTGAATCGGCCGTCGACACCTGAGTAGTTTGTGGCGCGCGGCGCTGCTTTGCAAGCGACGCAGCCGCGCTTTGGGCGGCTTGTGCCCCGCGCTTGGAAGCTAGATAGCGCGGATCGCTTGGAGCGTCTTGGTGACCGCGACCCAATCGAACGCGCTCAGGTTGCGCTCGCCCATTTGTTCGACCCAGGCGCGGCTGACCTTCTCCAACGCTTCACCGCGCGTGGCGCCCCACTCGGCGATCACGGTAGCGTCACCGCCACGGCGGTCTTGGGCGGTCACGCGCCACTCGCCGTCGTGGTCGGTCTCTTGGCGAGGAATCACGTGCACGTCCAGCATTTTCCCCGCGCTCTCGAGCTCGAAGACTTTGCCCGCGCCGCTGCGGTACTGCATCGTGACCTTACAGAGCGGCTGAGGTTCCGGGGCTTTCACTCGTCACCGTCGTCCTCTTCGTCGTCGCCGTCGCTGGAGCGCGAGCCCTTGGGGCGCATGTCGCGCGCGGCGATCAGCCAGTCTCGTTTGGCGCGCTGGTAGGCGGCGCTCGTCGCGATCGATAGCTCTTCAATGCTGAGCAAGGGCATGCGCCTTCGCTGGAGCTCGCTGCCTAGATGGCCTTGGACGCGCGCGCGCGCTTCAGCGAGCGTGCCGGGCCAGCCTCCGACGACGAGCCGACCGTCGGTTTGCATACTCTTGCACCAGACACGAGCCCAAGACGAACCGAGCGCGAGTGGCTCTGCGTCGAGCAACGCCTGGCGCTTCTCCGAACGATTCAGCCGCTTGCGTGGTTCGAGTGAGGTTTCCTCCACGAGCGCGAGCGGGGCTTCCGCTTCGATCATGACGGGCCGCCGAACACCAGCCGCGTTCGGCACTTAGGTTCTTTCATCGAGCTTCCTTCATACCATTGTCAGCGGAAGCGGTTTGCTTTCTTTCTGCGGAATACCAGTGGGAGAAGAATTGCGTGCTTTCCGGCGACTTCTCTGTCGGTCTCGGCGCGATTTTTTCTTCGTAGGGGCGTGCTGCGTGTGTGCGTCCGAATAGGCGAAGGAGTTAGACGCAAAATGAAAACCATCAATACTGCTCGCCTTGGTCTCGGTATCTCTATCCTCGCGCTTGCCGGCTTCATGAGCTCGCTGGCGCTCGCTGACGCGCCGCGCGATGGTGCGGCGCACCCGCAGTGCTCGGGTGAGCACGGCGGTAAGCAATCTGCTGGCGACCGCGCACAGCACGCAACCGAACGCTTCAAGAAGGCCGACAAGAACAGCGACGGCTTTCTGACCCAAGACGAAGTGGGCGAGAGGCGCTGGGCTCACATCCAAGTCGCAGACGCCAATAAAGACGGCAAGATCTCGCAAGCCGAGCTAGAGCAAGCCCACGCTGACGGCAGGCTCGGTCACAAGCACGACAAGTCCTGATCGTTTTGGTCTCACCCCCAAACGCTTCTAGAGAAGCTCAGCTGGCGTGACGTGCCGAGG
>DATCFJ010000758.1:0-3349 GCA_036509605.1 Polyangiaceae bacterium
GGCCCACGTCGTCCGTTTGCAGGTGCCCAAAGGTTTGGTACGCGCTGCCGCTGTTCGGGTTCACGTACGCGGACGGCGTGCTGTCGACCTTGCTGTCGACGAGGTTCACGTACTGCACTGGGTCTTGCACATCGGCCGTGCCCTTGCCGCCGGCTTCCGTGTGCAACTGCCCGAGGTCGATCGGGGATTGCCCGTGCTTCGAGCTGACGATAATCAACGTGGAATCCAAGAGCCCGACCTTCACGAGCTCGGCGACCATCTTGCCGAGCGCTTGATCGACGTGGTTGATGGCGCCAGCGAGCAGCGTGCTCGGCGTTCCGTCGGCCGCACTGTAGCCGCCCACGGGGAGCTTCTGCCCAACGCTGACTTCCTGGAAATTCATGCCGAAAATCGTAGGCACCGCGCCGCCGACCGAGCCGTCCGAGCGCTTGCCGTCGATCTGATTGATGATGGCCTGCACCTTGGTGTCGTCGTACGCCATGACCGCGGGCTCGCAGGTCGTAAAGTCCGAGACCTTGGCCAGGGGGAGGGAGTTGGTCGTGCCGTCACACAGAGCCTTGCTGCCCGCTAGGTCGACGCCATTGACGACTCCGCCGTTGGCGATGTCCGAGTTGATCTCCGGGGTGTACAGATCTTGAACGCCAACCCCTGACGGCCCGTTTACCAAGTCGTAAGCCGCGTGCTTGTCGGACCACGCCGTGTATCCGCCAGAGGCGCGGATTACTTCGAACACGGTGTTGACCTTCAGGAAGTCGTGCGGGTACACGATCTTGCAGTTGTTGTTGGCGTCCTTGGCCAACGGCAAATTAAGGGCATTGATCCCGCCGCTGAAGATCTTCGAGTCGTCGTACTCGAGGCTCTCGTCGAACAGGATCTCGGTTCCGGGGCTTCCAGCGCATTGGCTACCGGGGGCGTATAGCGTTCGGTCGTAGCTGTCGTCGTAGTAGACGCCCGTCGATTTCGGCGTGCCGCCCGTCACCAGCGCCAGCAGGCCGGGGAAGGAGTCGGACGGAGTTGGCGTGTGAGCGGCCGTGTATTGGACGCCAGTGGCCGCCAGCTTGGCCAGCGTCGAGGTGGTATGTCCGGTGATCCAATTGGCAAGGTCGACTTGGTGCAGCCCGTCGACGCTGATCAATAGCACGCGCTTGGTCGCAGCAATCGGCTTAGGTGTCGGTACGCTGTTCGTCGCGCCCGCTTCGCCAGATCCCCCGCCAGCTCCGGCTTCTTCTTGCTCGGTCGGGCTCCCGCCGACACCGGCTTCGCCTACGGGGCTGGCGCCGGCTTCGTGGTTCGTTGCGCCTGCGTTGCTTGCCC
Source organism: Polyangiaceae bacterium (assembly GCA_036509605.1). GTDB lineage: Bacteria > Myxococcota_A > Polyangia > Polyangiales > Polyangiaceae > PMG-095. The sequence goes on from DATCFJ010000758.1 coordinate 1,315, forward strand.
CGCCTTGGTGCGCGCCGCCGCTGCCGGAGCTGCCTGCGCTACCGGCATGTCCGCTGCTCCCAGCACCGCCGGCGCCGCTGTCATCACTCGAGCCGCAGCCAACGACGACGAACGAAAGAATGGAACTCAACAAAAAAAGATTACGAATACGCATGATGTCCTCCTGAAGACGGGAGGACCGTAAACACGCGGCTGTATGACTCGTGGTGACAACCCTGCAAATTGTCGGTGATGAAACGTCGTCGAACGCTCGGTTCTCCGGGCGCGCCCGAATCTTCAGCTCGTTTTGTGAGCAAACGTTTCAGCGCGCTCCGTCACGCGCCGGGTTTACGTCAAGAACGCCTCATACGCAGCCCACGCGACATGCGACTCGTGCAGCGTGACGCGCATCGAGACCAAGCGCTCGGAGCCTGGCCCAAGCTCGCCGCGAGCGCGCCGCTCTGCCATGCGCTCGAACACGGTGCGCGCCAAGAACTCGGTCGTGGTGTTTTGGTTCGAGAACGCCGGGTCGTCGTCCAGGTTGCTGAAGTTGAGCCCTTCCAAGATCGCTGTCAGCGCTTGCGTGGCGCGACCGATGTCGACCACCACGCCCTCTAGGCTCAGCTCCGGCGCGCGAAACTCGGTGTCCACGACGTAAGTTGCGCCGTGTAGGCGCTGGGCGGGACCAAACAGCTCACCGCGGAAGCTGTGGGCGATCATCATGTGGCCGCGAACGCAAACGCTGTACATGGTGGCAGGCTCCTTCAGGGCTCGTAACGCAGGCGATGGCAGAGCGCGCCGCCAGCCGGCGAAGCCAAGCTCGGCATCAGCTCGGGCAGGTTTTCGAACGCGCTTTCGCCGTCTATCAACACATCCAAGAGCGGGTCTTTGCACAGCTCGAGCGCAAGCGCGAGGCGCGCTCGGTGATCGAAGCGCGCGCGCGCCCGCGGGCTCACTGTTCCGACCTGCGACGCGCGCAGGCTGAGCCGCTTCTGGTGAAACGCGGCGCCCAGCGGCAAGCGCACTTCGCTGTCGCCGAACCAGCTCAGCTCGAGCACGGTGCAATCCGAAGCGGCGAGCTCGAGCGCAGTGCGTAGCCCGCTTTCGCTGCCACTCGCGTGGACCACCAAATCCCGCTCGCGCCCGGCGTGCGCGGGTAGACTGAAGCCGACCCCGAGCGCCTGCGCGGTACGCTCGCGCTCGGCGCGCACATCGACCAGCCGGACGTCAGTGCCCGGCACGCGGCTCAGCAGATAGGCGCACAAGCAGCCGAGCACGCCGCCACCGACCACGCTGATGCGATCGCCGAGCCGCGGCTCGGCGTCCCAAGTGGCGTTGAGCGCGGTCTCCACGTTGGCAGCCAAGACCGCGCGCTCGGGCGGCACCCCCAGAGGGATCGCCAGCACCGCCCGCTCCGGCACGACGTACGCGGATTGATGCGGAAACAAGCAAAACACCCATTGCCCGAGCAACGCCGCGCTGCCTGCATGCACCTTGCCCACGCTCGAGTAGCCGTATTTTACCGGTCCCGGAAATTCGCCTGCTTGCCACGGGCAGCGCATGCGTTGGTATTCGCTGGGCGGCACGCGGCCGTGAAAGACCAGCGCCTCGGTGCCGCGGCTGACCGCGCTGTACTGCGTGCGCACCAACACCTCACCCGCGCCCGGCGCTGCCAGCTCCTCCGAGCGCAGCTCGCCGCGCCCGGGTTCCTGCACCCAAAATGCGCGCGCGTTTTCGGTCACGGCTTTCGCCCGCGCTTGAGACAGCCCACGATGCCCGTCTGATAGCATGGCTCAGCCGAAAATCGCACCGCTCAGCGTCTGGAGCCGCGTCCAGGCCCTGGCCATGGGCGTCGCGTTGCTCCGCTCTGCAGAGTGGCATGCGGCTTGGCCGGTCGCTTTGTGCGCGTTGCTATCTTTTGCGTGCCTAGTTTGGCTCGGTCGCAGCTCGTTCACACCGAGCGGCCGTTTCGGCGTGGCCTACTCGGTGACGGCGCTGCGTTTGCTCCTGCTGCTGGCGTTGGCAGCCCCGCCTAATGTGCTCACTCCGCTGCACG
>DATCFJ010000759.1:0-2328 GCA_036509605.1 Polyangiaceae bacterium
CGGCACTCAGATTCTCGTCGATGGTACGCCGGCGGGTAACACGCGCGCCATCGAAGAAGCCAATCGCTTGCAGCGCGTGGACGAGCTGTTCAACGTGCTCAAGAATAAGCGTGAGCTCTGGAAGCAGATCAACCCGGGCAAGGAATTTCCCGGTGTGGTCGTGCTCCAGGTCGACCGCAAGGTTCAAGCCTTGGTCGTGAAGAGCGTCTTCCAGACGGCGGCGTTCGCGGGTTACCCGAACGTCAGCTTTATGGTCGGTCGCCTAGGCAAGTGACAGCGCGCGGCCGGCAACTCGCCGATCGCAATCGAAGGGAGCGACTCCAATTCGGAGTGGCTCCCTTCGTCGCTTGGGGAGCTAGTTTAAGAGAAACTCCCGTCGCCCGCCTTCCGGTCCGCCTCTTCGGCCAGCTCGGTCCGGGGTTCTAAGACTTGCCCTAAGAGCCTGAACATCTTGGCCTTTACGAAACGCAAAGCGGTTACTGATTCCGGCCTGCCCTCCCTGAACGAGGCGCGCGCCGAGCGTCGTCGAGCGATAGCCCTCGGGCGCGTACGCATGGCGTCTATCCCGCCGCAGTTTTGGCTCTGGACGGCGGTCGCGCTGGGCGCTTTTAGTGTCGTGTATTGGCGCATCTCGCAGGGGCAGATCGAAACGCGCCGCAGCCAAGTCATGGCCAAGCAGCGTGCCATTGCGCTCACCCTAGGCCCGAAGATCATCCCGTTCCGCGAGCAGGTCGAGGGCTGGGTTCGCGAGCTGGCCGCGGGCTGGCCGGGGGACTTCGTCGACCCGAGCGCGTCGCTCGACAAGATCAGCACTAGCCCGGGCGTCTATTTCCGGCTGCGGACGTCGAACACCGGCTCCGTGAAGGCGATTCGCACGGCGGCGCGCAGCTCGCTGCACGACGGCTTCACATCCTGCCTGTTCGTGCGCGTGGGTGCGCCGGACCCGACCAAGGGCCCCGCGTGTCGCGTCACCGCGGACTGCGTTTCAGGCCTACTGTGCAATGAGTGGAACGCCTGCTCCGAACCACCGCGACCGTACAACATGCGCCTGGCGTATCGCGCGCTGCGGGTGCTCTCGAGCGACTGGACGGACGAGGTCCACGAAGCCGATACCGAGCTCGGCCTGAATGCGTACGATCGTGATTTGGACGCGGTCGCCAAGCGCGACGTGCCCGTCGCCATCGACCTCCTTTCGCGTTCGCGTTACTTCACCTTGGTGCTGGACGAGGATCCCGCGGGGGGCGTGCCGCCGGAAGCGCCGGACGCCGGTGAAACCAACGATGAGCGCGTGCAGCGCGAGCCGCATGCAGCGCGAATTGGAATTTGGGATCTGAAGAGCAAGAGCCCGCTGTTGCGGCTCAAGGCTGACGCTAACGGGCAGTTCGTACCAGTCGGCGATCGCGTCGTGCAGAACCCGGAGACTCTGGCGGCCGAGCAGCGTCAGACCAACAGTTGCGCGCTCGCGCTCGCCGTGCGCGAAGCGCTGTCCAAAGACGCGGCGGCTCAGACGCCGTAGCCGCCGCCGCCCGGCGTTTCGATACGCACGCGATCGCCCACGGCAACGTCGAAAACAGTGTGTCCGGGCACTTCACGGCCGTTGTGCAAGTTGCGCCCGCGCGTGCCCGGCTGGCCGCCGGCCAGACCGAAGGGCGCGGTGTCACGCCGTTCGCTGAGTAGAGATACGGTTAGCGGTTCGAGAAATTCGTACTCGCGGCACACGCCGTCTCCGCCGTGGAATTGCCCCGGGCCGCCGGAGCCGCGCCGCACCGAGAATTCGTGGATGCGCACTGGGAACCTCCGCTCGATGACCTCGGGGTCGGTGATGCGGGTATTGGTCATGTGCGTGTGCACTGCGCTGGCGCCGTTGAATGTCGGGCCCGCGCCGGCGCCTCCGGCGATGGTTTCGTAGTAACCGAAGCTTTGCTGACCAAAGCTGACGTTGTTCATCGTGCCTTGGCTCGCCGCGGCGCGACCGAGCGCGCCGAGCAGCACATCAACTACGCGCTGCGAGGTCTCGACGTTGCCGCCAGCGACGGCTTTGCCAGGCCCTGGATTCAAGATGCTGCGCCGCGGGATGCGCACCATGACGTGACGCAGGCAGCCACTGTTCAGGGGAATCGCGCGGCCGACCAGCGTGCGCAGGACGTACAGCACCGCGGCTAAGGTCACGGCGCGCGGCGCGTTGAGGTTGCCGGGCGACTCCGGGTCGGAAGCGCTGAAGTCGAGCTCGAGCCGATCAGGCGCGACCTTTGCGGTGACGCTGATCCGCGTGCCGTCGTCCAACTGGTCCTGGAAGGTGTGGCTGCCTTGGCTCAGGTCGCCCAGCGC
>DATCFJ010000760.1:0-16279 GCA_036509605.1 Polyangiaceae bacterium
GCAAGATCAGCGGTTGATAACGGCGTAGTGACCGGAAAAATGCCGGGGACGCCCGCGAAGTGCTGGGGCTGATTCATGCCGAAACTGAGCGTGTGCACGTGTGGCGTCTTGAGGCAGAAGCGCGCATTGAATTGGATCGGCGTGAGCGGCCGGGTGAGCTCTTCCAGCAGCGGCGGTGGGTTGAACAGCTGCCCGCCTTTGTCGTTCGGGGAGATGACGAACACGCCCATGTCGTGCGCCGCAGCCAGCTGCACCGCGCCGAAATTACGCTGAAAGAAGTAGTAGTAGTGCAGGTTCACGAAGTCGAACAGATCGGTGCTGATCGCGTCGCAGATCACCCGATACGGCGCGTGCGTGCTGAAGCCCACGTGCCCAATCACGCCTTGCTCTTGGTAGCGCTTCAAGACCTCGACCGGGCCGCCTTTGGCGAGGGCCTTGGCAAACTTCGCGCGGCTATTCAGGCCGTGCCAAGCGTAAAAATCGATGTAGCTCATGCGCAGGGTGGAGAGCTGCTCTAGGACCATGCGCTTGGCTTCGTCGCCCGTCTCGGGAGCGCCCTTGGTCATGAAGAAGTAGCTGCTCCGCGGTACGCGGAGCTCCTCGTTCAGCACGCGACCGTAGGCGTGCTCGCTCTTGACGTAGCCGTGCGCGGTTTCGAAGTGATTGATGCCGAGAGCAAGCGCGCGCTCTACCGTGTCGCGGCAGCTGTCGATGGTCGCGGCGGGCAGCTCCTGACGCGGAGCGGTCCAACCATGCGGAAAACGCATGCCGCCCAGGGTGATCACACTCAGCGCATTGTTGGTGCGGCCAAAACGCCGGTACTGCATTGGCGCGCGCTCGCCGCGGCGTCGAACCGGGTGACTCGAAGCTGGCATACGCCCCGAGTGTAGCCGAGAAAGGCTCAGCCGACGCGTAGCTTGGTCAGCACGCTCGCCGCGCGCAGGCGAACCATGCTGTGTCGCTCTTCGCCGTCGAAGGGCAGGATGTCCGGCGAGGAAATCGGCCGGCGCGAGGAGCGGAGGGCGGGGTACGAAGACTGCCAGGCGACCAGCTCTTCTTCGAGGATGCGCTCGGCCACCAGCGCTTCGAGCTCGAGCTCGGCTTCGCTCGAGCCGGGGCGGCCAAGGCGGGTCTCTTCCCAAACGCGTTCCGCGGCGTGCTCGGTCATGCGAATCAACGCAGCAAGCTCGGCCGTGAACGCGCCGCAGGTTCGTGATAGCTCGGCAGCGGCGCGCAGCGCGCGTACGAAGGCGCGCACCTCGGGCTCGAAGCGCGTTGCGGGAATGGCTTGGCGCAGCAGGAAGCGTGCGGAATCGGAGCCGCTGGCGGTGCGCACCGGCAGGCCACGCCAGCCTTCAGCGTCGCGAGCGCGCTCATAGATGCGAGTCAGCACGGGGCGGAACGCCCGCACATGGTTTTGGCTAGTCGAGACCATATGCAACGACGTGCCCGTGCACAGTAAAACGAGGGGCACGCCGTCGCGGCCGGCCTGGCACAGGAGGTCGCTGAGCTCGTCCTGATCGAACTCGAAGGCTCCGCGAAGCGAAGCGGGCGCGTTTTCGAAATCGACGGTAAGCGAGTGCAAGCAATCGGTCTGAAGCATAGGTCTAACTCTCTAATCAGCCTGAACGGTCGGGCCGGCCGATGCTTAACGTGTCATGTCCTTGTCATCCCCGGCATTTTCGGGCTGTGCCCAGCTTTCCCCGGGCAAATCATTCGGTTTCGGGCCTCACCTATTATTTTCGGCATTTGCAGCGCAGCCGCGCTACGGTCCGAGTCGCTCGATGAATTATTATAAGAAGAAAACCGAAGCCGCCGAACGCGCGCAGGCTCGCCGCGAGCTAGAGAACGCCGCCCCCCGTTTGGCCACGGAAGTGCCGACTCTGGCCACGCTGAAGCTGGAGCTAGAGGAGCACGAGGGCACCTCGCGCCGCCCGGAGCAGAATCACATTCGGCACATCGTGGTGGCGAGCGCTCCGGCGCTATTCATGGTGCCGTGCGGGGACTCGCGCTGCAAAGACGGCGGGCACGACATCTCTCGGGACGTGATGCGCTCGCTCCGCTCTGGTGAGACCAAGTTTAACGGCACCGATGCTTGTCAGGGGTCGCAAGGCTCCGGGCTGTGCGTCCGCATCCTGCATTACACCGGCATCGCGACCTACCGCTGATCGCGCTGTCGGCTTCGTGCTCCGCGGCTCGAGCCAGGCTCAGCCGTTGCGCGCTTTCTTAGCGTCGCTCGGAGGGCTCACTTTGCGCATCGGGGAAGCGTCGTCATCGCTGTCGATGATGTCGTCCTCGCTCACGACCTCGTCCTCGCTCACGACCGGGGCTGGTGCGCTGTCGACGCTCACGGGCGGCGCCCTCAGGGAGTCCGCGCCCCACTCGCCGCTCTCGCTCGAGCCTGGCGGCTTCGCCGCGTCCGTGCCTGATGCCGGCTTGGCGCCCGCGAGCACGACCAGTTTCGGTGCGTAGTCGTGGGCTTCCGCGACTAGCGGCATGATCACCTTATCCCACAAATAATCGAGCGGCACATACTCGACGAGCATCCCCGGGGGGATCGTGCCGAGCAAGTCTTCTTCCGTGAATTTGTCGTGGGTCTTCAAGGAAGCTTCGATGATCGAGCCGAGCTTCTCTTTCGGCAGGCTCTGCACGAGCTTACCGACCGTGATCGCGTGCACCACTTCCTCGTGCGAAACGAGCAGATTTTCCAGGGCGCGCTCCAGCATGTAAGCCAAATAAGCCTTGGCTCGGTCATGCGAGGTCTTGGTCGCAGCGGTGGTCTTCCAGGGTTGCCCTTCGACGTCGAACGCCCACAGCGCGTGGCGCTCCAGATAGCGTTGCTTGTCGTCCGGCTGGAACAGCTTCACGATCGCTGCTGCCGTCGTCACTCCTTCGTCGAGCGCGATCTGTAGCGACTCGCCCGAGGCGTCCGACGACATCTTGTGTGCGACCTTCTCGTGCACGCCCGTCGACTGGCTGACGATGCGCGCGCGCTCCATCGGTCGCGCATCGAGCGACCTCATGATCGCGCGACACGTGAAGTGACGCAGGAAATCTTCCGGCGTGCGCTCGCCGGAGCGCAGCACGAACTCGGTCACCTCGGCGTGGAACGCCTCGCGACCCTTGCCCAAACCCGAAACGAAAGGACTCTCTGCACCGCTCGACTCAGACATGACTCCTCCAAGGTCGCGCGCAATTCGCGACTCATTGCCGCGCGCCCAAACCGTTATGGTAGCTCGACGCGAGGCCGGCCGGGGGGCTCATCCAGCGAGCGCCCTCGCGTATCTATCCAGCGGCGAGAAACAGATGGAAATGTAGGGCGCGCTCACGATTTTCGGGCGGCCGACTGATACATTCCAGACATGCACTCGCTCGTGCCGGCAATCCTCGAGCAGCTCCTGGCAGAAAGCGGGCAAGTGGTCGCGCTCGACGCAGTCGCGGATGCGATCGGTGCCACACCAGTAACCATGCAGGACATCGAGGCCATTTTTGCGGGCCTCGAAGCGGCAGGCCGCAGCATCGAGGCCGAGCGGCGAGACCCACCCGCCGCGCTCAAACAAGTTCTCGCCACTGTGCGCCGCTTCTCCGCCGTCAGCGGTCGTCGTCCGACCCTCCCCGAAATTACCCAACACTCCGGCCTAACCCCCGCCGAAGTCCGCTTCGCCATGCTCTACGCCCGTGTACTGGTGCGCTGAAGTACGCCCTACGCTTACCCTGCCGCCAGCGCGCCGGCCCCCAGCAGAGTCCACGGGCCACGTCCAAACGTGGAACAAGAAACTCAACGCAGCGAAGGCGAGGCCTTCACGCTCCGCAAATCCATGTATGAATTCGTACATGGAATAGCACCTGTAGAGGGCCTTTCCGTGGGCGGGATTAAGCGGACGTCACAGCCCCGCGAGCTCGCCAGGTTGAAGCTCGTCCTCGCGGCCGAAAACCGCCGCGCGATTCCTCACTTGGCGCCGCCGTTGCCGTTGCCCGTGCTGGGGCCGATGGGGCTGGCGTGCACGGGGGCTAGGGAGGCGAGGACGAAGGGCTTCTTGTTTTGGACGGCGAGGTCCCACCACTTGAAGGCCATGGCGACGGCGACGTCGAGCTCGCGCGTTTCGCGTGTGGGCTCGAGCGTCGGCGGTGGTAGGCAGGCCGCGGCGATCGGGCAGCCGGCGAGCATGTGCAAGATGCCGTCCGAGAAACCAGTGCCGGCGTAGGCCAAGCACACGGACATGCCCATCGCGTTCATGTCTTGAATCGCGTACGGGATTTTTTCGTCCACCGTACCGGCGCTGTCTTGGTACTTGCACTCGATGGCCAGCGCTTTGTCCGACTCCGAGTGCAGCACGAAGATGTCCACGTGCCGGTTCTTGCCGATGATGGTCTTGCCCAGCGACACCTCGCGGTACACGGTGATGCCGCGCGCCGAGAAGTTCTTCACCAGGTAAGCGGCGATCAAATCAGCGTACTCGTTACCGGTCATGGCAAGACCAAGGCTAAGCGCCGCTGCCCCGGCGAGTCAGCGGAAACAGCCGGAATTAGCGGGCCCTCTTGACCGCCCACTTGTGTGAAGCGAGCGCGCGAGTGCGCCAGCGCGGAGTCCGACACGTCATTGCCCAGAAAGCGGCGTGACAGCTTGAGCGCAGCCACGCCCACCGAGCCGGAGCCCATGAATGGGTCGGCCACGATGTCCCCCGCGGAGCTGCTCTGTAGGATGAGCGTCTCGCTCAGCGCGACGGGCTTTTCGGCGGGGTAGCCGCCACGCACGCGGGGCGCGGTGAGCACGTCCGCGATGCCGAGGTCATTGAGCTTGCGCTTGCCCTTCTCGAAGAAGAGCACGAACTCATAACGAGCGCGGTAGTGGTAACCCATGCCGATGGTGCATTTGTCCCAAATGAGCGGCTTCCAAAACTTGAAGCCCGCGGCCTCGGCGATCGGCTTGGCAATGAACGCCGTCTCTTGATCGCACATCAGGTAAAAGTGCGAGCTCTGCTTGAGCACGCGGTACACTTCGCTAAATAGCTCCGCGAAGCGCGCATTGGGGAACACCGTGAACCATGGATTGCTGGAACCCGCGCTGACCTTCAGGCGAGTGGTCGTGCCGATGGCGCGGTGCTTCTCTAGCGACTCGTAGGGCGGGTCGGTGATCAGCAGGTCTACCGATGCACCCGGTAGACTCTTTAGCCATTGAACGGCGTCCAGCTGGGCGAGCTCGAGGTTGGCCAGTGTCTCCACCCGCCGAGATGTATCCCGCCGATTGCCGAAAATCTATGCGCTTGTTCAGTGCCATGGACAGGGAATGTCCGAGCCCAGTGACCGGTGCGTCAACGCAAAACTCTGTACCCGCGCGAAGGGCTTGTCGATTTCGCGCCGGACCCTAAGCCCTGCACCTCACCGGAATCTCACAGGAGTTTTTTCCAATGCGTGCAATCTCTGCTCTGTTTGCCGTGCTGTTCGTGGCCACCGTCGCGAGCGCAGACTCGGCCGAATGGGTCATCGACCCGTCGCACTCTCACGTCGGTTTTAGCGTGTCGCACATGGTCGTCAGCAGTGTCAGCGGACGCTTCAAGGACGTGACCGGCAAGGTCGCGCTCGACGATGCCGATCTTACCAAGAGCCAAATCGACATCACGATCAAGGCGGACTCGATCGACACCGACGAGCCAAAGCGCGACGCGCACCTGAAGAGCCCCGACTTCTTCGATGCCGCGAAATTCCCGACGCTTACCTTCCATTCGACGAAAATCGTGCGTGGCGGCAAAGGCTTCAAGCTGACGGGTGACCTGAAGATTCGCGACGTTACGAAGAGCGTTACCCTCGACGGCACGCTCAGCAAGCCGGTCAACAACCCATTCGCGGCGGGCAAACAGATCCGCGCGGCCGCCTTCGAGGGCAAGATCAGACGCGGGGACTTCGGGCTCAAGTGGAATAAGTCGCTCGACACGGGCGGCGTAGTCGTCGGTGACGACGTGACCCTGGACATTCAGGTCGAGCTCGACAAGTAGCCGCTGCCAAATCCCTAGGCCTTGGTGTAGATCCAAGGCTGAGGGATTTTGAAGCTCGGGTATTTTTGCGCCTTGGCCGTCGCCGGCTGCCTATTGCCAGCGCGGCTGTATGCGGAGACGGCGCCGCCCAGCGCGGCGCTGTCAGTGTCCCCGAGGTCCGCTGAGCCGCAGGCGCAAAGCGAACCCGAGATCGAGGCGCTACTGCGCGACCAGGCTCAGCGTGCGCGCACGTATCGCTATGTGTGGACGGGCATCAACGCTGGCTTAGCCGTCGGCTCCTTCGGGCTCATGCCGCTCGTGGCTCACGACAAGCGCGAGGACTACGCGGTCAGCGGCATCGCCTCGCTGCTCGGAACCGTGACGACTTTTGCCTTCCCGCTGCACGTCGAACGCGACGACCCCGAGCTCGCCGCGCTCCAAACGCTGCCCCCCGCGGCGCGGCAGAAAAAGCTCAGCGAGCTGCTACGCGACGGCGCCCGCGACGAACACTCACGCGTCACCTGGCCCTGGCATTTGTTCAACCTCGGCGCGAGCGCGCTCACCGGAAGTATCATCGCCTTCGGTTTCGGCCACACCCGCGCTGGCCTACAAACGGGCATCGCCGGTTTCCTCCTCGGCGAAGCTCAAATCCTCACACAACCCACGGGCTTGGTCGGCGCGCACCTTGCTCCCCCCACGGCATTGCGCTGGCAACCGCGCGTGTCGTTTGCGGCGCGCGCCTGCACACTCGGTGTTGCAACGACCTTCTGAGAGCGCTTAGCTCAGCGACGACACTGCGCCGTAACGGTGACGCGGCGGTCTTGGACTTGGAGCTCTAAGGTTAGACCGACTTCGTGGGAGACGCGGGCTAGGCCGAGCATGGGGCGGGGGATGCCGCCGGTGACGGAGCGGCGGAGCTCCTCCATGAAAGTTTGCTCGGCGTTGCTGCGGAGCTTGAGCAGGTGCTCGCTCAGCATGGAGATGCGCGCCTGGATGGCCTCGTTGGAGACACGCACCCCGACCAGCGTGTCCGCCTCGATCAGCTCGAGCACGATATCGCTCGATACCGATCCGAAATTCAGCGCATTAGACAGTAGCTCGTAGGCGCCTACGCTGAGCCGTTGGGCCACAGCGCCGCGTAGATGATCGGCTGCGTAGGCCGAGATGAAGGCATGCGTGTACTCGAGCGCGCCGGACCCCGCCGTGCAGATAACGCGCACCATCGTGCGCCCATTCAAGGTGCCGCCGTCCCGGGATTTCGGGCCGGCGGTCGTCTGAGGTGCCGACGGAGGCGGAGGAGGGCGCGCGAATGAAGCCAAGATGTCTACGTCACCTGCTCGATAGCCAAGACTTCCTTCATCAACGACATCAGCGCGGTGAAGCTGGTCTTCTGCCAGGTCACGTTGCGGCTGGTGATGAAGCGCAACGTGTAGCGTTGGCTGCGCTCGTTCTTCACCCAGGTCGCCCAATCGACGAACAAGCGGATGGCCGAGGAATTAACGAAGGTGAGTCCGGACACGTCTGCGCGCACCTCCGTCAGTTTGTCAGCGACCGCGGCGGTGTGCAACGCCTTGAAAAAGCCTGCCAAGTCGCTCGAAGGATCCTTCTGCGTGATGGTACCCGACAGCTTGACCTGGTTCGGGCCGGTCACCTGAATCGCGATGGTTTCGGACTTGGGTACGGATACTGCAGTAAATTGGCTCATAGCTTACCTGTTGCGGTGATCCGGATGCGGCCGCCAGCCTCTTCTCGCATGGATAACTCTACCCCGCCCTCGTAGCGGATGCGCGCCAACCCCAGCCGCGCCGAGGCGTCCGGCTCGTTGGACGCGCGAATGAAGGCGGCCAGGTAGGCCTGTTCGGGGTCGAGCGTGTGCAAGCCGTTCAGCTCCTGCCGCAAGCTGTCGAGGTGCCTGGAGTCGGGCAAGCTAGACACCGAGAACTCGATATTCGAACCGTCGCTCTCGATCGAAAGCTCGAGCTCGCTGTTATCAGAGTTGGTCGAGTACTTCACGGCATTCTCGAGTGTCTCTTGGATAACTACACACGCCCGGTCGGCGAGCTCCTGGGTTCCAAAGGTCGTTTGGCAGAAGAACCTGCCGAACTCTCGAATGCCGTCGATGTACGCCCAGGCGGGACGAAAGCGCATGAACACGAGAGGTGCCGAGGGTTTTGGTTTGATCGACTCGGGGGGACTATTTGCGCTCTCCACGGAGGGCTCCTTCGGCTTTTTGCGCCATCCCATTTATAACGGCAAACGCGCGTCCCAATTCAGCTCCATGGTCTGGATTCGCTCTGTATTGTAACCAAACTGGTACTATCCGGCGCCAGCCTGGACACATTCGGTTAGCAATTTCCGCCGCATATGCCCAAACGAAAGGCCCGAGCCCAGCCCACCGGCCGCTAGGAACTGCGTCGTAGCGACGCCTCCACGAGCTTGCAGAGTGACGCATTAGGATGGGCTGCGTGTTAGTCGTAGGTGGTTAGGATTGAAGCTTTCGATTCGACATAAGCTGGGCCTGCTGGCGGGCATCCCGATTGTTGGGGCGCTGCTCCTGGCGCTTCAGATCATCGGCGCCGCGCGCGAGCAAGCCCGCAAGGCCGAGGCTTTAGGCTCGATCGAGAGCCTGGCCGATCTGTCCGCTCAGATGACGAACGTCGTGCACGCGCTACAGCTCGAGCGCGCTTCGGAGGCGCTCTGGCTGGGGCTGCACAAGCGCGCCACGGGCAGCAACGCCGACGGTGGAGACTCCTCGGCACTCCAGCAATCCGCGGCCGCAGCGGATCACGACACGAACAAGCGCGTCCAGGCCAGCGATCTGGCGATGGCTCAGCTGGATAGTTTCTTGAAGGCGCGTGATGTTTCGCGCTTGCCGCAGCGCCTCGCCGGGCCGTTGACCGAGGCGCAGGGCCGGTTGAAGGAGCTGCCCGCTCTGCGGCTCAAGGTCAAATCGGGCGAGGCAAGCCTGGCCGAGGTCTTCGGCGTGCATCGCATCGCGGCGGGTGCCTTGGTCCGCGCCATCGCCGGCTTGACCGACCTGAGCGACGACGGCGATCTCTTGCGCAGCATCAACTCGCTCGTCTCGCTGCTGCAGCTGGAAGAACGCATGAGCCGCGAGCACGCGCTTTTGTCGCACGTCTTTGCGCTTGGGGAGTTCCCTCCCGGCACCTACCGAGATCTGGTTTCGTTGATCTCGGAAGAAGATATTTACGCCAATGTGTTTCGTACTGCGGCCTCCGTTGAGCACCAAGCCAAGTACGACCAGGTAACGGAGAGCAGCGCCGCAGCGCGCTTGCTCGAGCTACGGCGCATCGCGGTCGAGACGACCGAAGACGACCTGAACGTGAACCCCATAGAGTGGTTCGAGCTCAGCCAGAGCAAGCTCGCTATGCTCGGCAGCATCGAAAAAGCGCTGAACGACGAACTGCGCACGGCCGCGCTGCAAAAGTTCCACACCACGCAACGCGCCCTGACCGTCAGCAGCGCCTTGGTCGGCGGTGTGGTTCTGTTTAGCTTGGTCTTCGCTTGGATCCTCGGTATCGGTGTCACGCGCCGTGTAGAGGTGCTACGCGACGCCTCCAGGCGCATCGCCGCGGGCGACTTGGATGTGCGCGTGCGCATCGCGCAGGGCGACGAGCTCGGGCAGCTGGGTGCGGCCTTCAACGACATGACCGGCGAGCTGGGGCGCGCTCGCGCCGCGCTCAGCGACCAAGCGCGTATGGCACGCGAGCTAGAAATCGCGGCGCAGATTCAGCGCGCGTTGTTGCCACCGAATCCGAGCCACCCAGACTTCGAGTTTGCCGGACGCATGCTGCCCGCGGACGAGGTGGGGGGGGACTTCTATGACGTGCTGTCGGAGCCGCACAATCACGCTCTCTGGATCAGTATTGGTGACGTGTCGGGACACGGCGTGGGCGCGGGTCTGGTGATGTTGATGGCGCAAGCCGCCATTGCGTCGCATTTCTTGAGCGATCCGTCGGCCGAGCCCGCCCGCGTGCTCCGCGAGGTCAACTCATTATTGTGCGAGAACATTGCCAATCGCCTGCGCGATAGCAAATACGTGACAGCGCAGATCTTGACCTACACGGGCTCGGGTCGCTTTGCGTGTGTTGGCGCGCATGAGTGGCCGCTCCTGTATCGCGCCAAGACCAAGCGCTGCGAGGTCATCGAAGCGCCGGGGCCCTGGCTCGGAATCCTGGCGGATTTGCCGGAGATTCCGGTCACCGTGATGACCGTCGAGCCGGGGGATGTCTTGTGTCTGTATTCGGACGGCGTCACCGAGGCGCAGAACGACGCGGGCGAGCAGTTCGACGTGCCGCGTATGGCCGCTGTCATCGAGCGTGCCCTGGGCGAAGGCAAAGCGCTGGACGAAGTGACGCGCGCCGTGTTCGACGAAGTCGAGAGCTTCTCCGGTCGTCACGACGACGACTGGACGATGCTCTTGGTCAAGCGCAGCTGAGCGCGCATGGCGCGCTTCGAGCGGCTCTCAGCCGTACTTTGCGGCGAGCTTGCCCACCAAGTCGACGTACGCGGTCATGGCGCCGTCTTTGGCCAGGCCTTTGCGCGCGTTCCAAGCGTCGAACTTCGCGCGACCCTTGAAATCGAGCATGCCTGGGCGATCACCGGTCGCGTCGCCTGTGGTCGCCTGCTTGTAGTAAGCGTACAGCTCTAGGAGCTCGTCGCTCGCGGGGGTGCGCGAAAGTCGTTTGACGCGAGCTTGCGCGGCGGAAAAGTCGTCGGCCAATGCCATACCGCTACGTTAACCGAGGCGCCCTGGGAACGCGACTTCGCTGCCCAAATAGCGCAGAAATGCTAGACCAGGCTGGGCCATGCCGGGCACCGCCGACAAGCGAGAAATACTCAAGCTGCTCCTTTTGCACGTAAGCGCTGATCTGCAGACCATGAGCGCAGCGCAGCGCGCGGTCGTCGACGGCGCGACGCACGAAGAGAACAAGCCCGAGAACGACAAAGACACGCGCGCGCTCGAACAGAGCTACCTGGCGCGCGGTCAGGCTCAGCGCGTGGTCGAGCTGCAAAGCGCGGTCAATCAATTGAAGGCCATGGAGCTCCGTGATTTTTCGCGAGGTGTGCCGATTGCGCTTGGCGCGTTGGTGGCCGTCGAGGACGACCGCGAGACAGTGCATTACTTCTTGGCGCCCGCCGGCGGTGGCCTGCGTCTGCTGCTCGCGGGCCGTGAGGTGCGCGTGGTGACACCGCAATCTCCCATTGGCCAAGCGTTGATCGGCAAGCGCCAGGGCGACGACTTGGATTTGCGCACCCCGCAAGGCGTCAACGAGTGCAGTATCGCCACGGTGAGCTAGTGTCGTGTCCCATAAGTAACAATCGCTTCGACCGAAGCGATGGACAGGTTTGGCCCGTCTCTGATTGGTCTCGCCGCTCCGCGGGGGGGCGAGCCAGCGAACGCGGCGCTGTTCGGCGTCTGTCTAAGGAAGTCTGAGAAAGTCGCACGTTGCTAGCCTTTACAAGACGCGCTTTGAGGGCCACGGTTGAAGCTATGGAAGCTTCGCCCTCGCTCATGCCGAGCGAGCTCACTCGCTACGCGTACCGCGCGCAACAAGCCGCCATCCGGCTGCCGCTGGTCGCGGCGCACCTCGGGCTTCGGCCGTTTGGCGCGCGCCGCCCCGTGCAGCCCGAGCCGGCTGATCTAAAGGCATTGCAGCTCCAGCTCGAAGCGTTACTCGAAAGGGACTGCGCGAACGTCGAGCGCGGCTTGTATCCAGCCCGCCTGCTGTTTGACATCCCAGTCGCCGAGTATCTGCGGCAGCTACCCCAGCTCGCGGCAGAGGTCTTGCGCTCGCTCCGCCGCTCGCATCAAAAGCTCGTTCGAGATCTGCCGGCGAACGTCGACCTGGCCGCTTATCCGGATTACTTCCGACGCAATTTCCACTGGCAAACCGACGGCTACCTGAGCGAGCGCTCGGCCGCCGTATATGACGTCGGCGTCGAGTTCTTGTTTCTGGGCACGGCGGACATCATGCGCCGGCAAATCCTGCCGCCAGTGACGCGTTTTCTGCGTTCACGCGACGCGGCCCAAGGCCCAGCCCGGATTCTGGACGTGGCCTGCGGCACGGGCAGCGCGCTCAATCAGCTCGCACTAGCCCACCCGAACGAGAATTATTGGGGTTTGGATCTGAGCCCGTTCTATTTGCACCACGCAGGGCGTCGGCTGGCGCATGTGCACAATCTGTCGTTGGTGGCGGAAAACGCCGAGCGCATGCCGCTCGCGGATTCTTCGTTCGATGTCGTGACGAGCGTCTTTTTGTTCCATGAGCTGCCCGCGCGCGCGCGCCGCAATGTGCTGCGCGAGATGCGGCGCGTGCTCAAGCCGTCCGGCCTGCTCGTGATCGAGGACGCCGCACAACCGAGCGAAGCCGCAGATCTGCGGGTATTCTTGGAGAATTTTGCGGCGAGTATGAACGAGCCGTTCTTTTCCGACTACCTAGCGAGCGATCTGAGCGAGGCCGTCGGCGAGGCCGGTTTCGAGGTCAGCGCGGTCGAACGCTGCTTCCTGTCCAAAGTAGTCACCGCCCAGCCGATTTGAGCTAACCTGCCCCCATGGCATGCGACGCGCGGGCGGTGCTGTTGGTCACCCGGCAGATGGAAGGCACGTCTACCAACCTGGCTCGGCAGCGCATCGAGCTGCACTGCTCGCTGCCCAAGGACCACGAGGGCGCGCACCGGGACTCGCCGCACAACCAAGAGTGGCGAGTCGTTCAGGGTCGTCCTACGCTGCTGCTCCGCGACGAAAGCGAGTAGCGCGTCGCCTCGCGATGCCTAGTGATTCAGCGTGCCCACGCCGGCGCCCACGCCGAAGGTCTTGGCGAAGGACACGCAGGCCATGAAGTGCCCGGTCTTGTCGACGACCGCCCACATACCAAGCTGCGGAGTCGCGAACACGTTTGGGTACAAGTTGAAGTGCAGGAAGTAGTCTTGCACGTTCGTGATTTGGAATGACGCCAACAGCGAGTTGTTGCGGTCGACGAATAGCCCAGCAGTCTTGGCGAAGTCGACGTCGTTGTCGGCGTTGTTCAAGGATGTGCTCACGAGCCGCGAGGCCATGGTGCCCGCGCCGCCAGACACGGAGTACTGGCTGTCGACCTGATACGACAAGCCAAACAGCGTGCCCAAACCCATGTACGAGAACAGCCGTAGCCGCTGATAGAACGGCAACGGGAACTTCATCGAGAAGTAATTGCCCTGATTGTGCAGGTCAAAATTCGGATATGTGAAGCTCGGCTGCAGCGACCAATCGGCCACAATCAGCGTCTTGCTGAAGAACTCGTTCGGCCAGTCGAAGCTAAAAAGGATGATGCCGCCGATGTCGAAGAAGAAGAAATCGGCAATGGCATCGGTGTTGTAGCCAACCACGCCCTTGTTCTCGAGCGTCTCGTTGACGAACGCGGAAGCCAGCAATGTTCCGGCCGAAAATACGCGCGGCGCGGGGACGTCATGCTGCTGGAACCATTCCGTGAGCGCGGTGTACGTCATGCCGCCGCCGATCAGATGCAGCGTGTAGTTCGGCACCCAGCGCGCTGAAGTCTTCGTGTAACTGAGTGGAAAGATTTCTTCGCGGAAGAAACGCCCGTAGCCGCGGTGCGCAATGGCGGGGAAGGGGTTGAGCAGATTCTTGCCGACTGTTTCGCCATTGTGCTGATATTCCTGCTGAAAAATGCTGCGGCTGCCGGCGCGATCTTGCAGCACGTCGTAGCCGCGATTCAGGAACACCCAGAGCGGGCTGTACAGCGCTTGCGAGCCGTAATCATAGCCCTTGTAGAAGTAGGGCTCGGGAGCTGGCGACGCTTCGTCGCTGGCTCGGGTGAAGCGTGGTGTCGAGAGAACCGCGATGGAGAATAGAGCGGAGATAAAGCTGCGGGGCGAGATCATTGGATGGCGTGCGGCGGCGCCAAGTGACTATCAGAACGAGAAAAAGTGGCCAACCTCCCCCGCGCACTCGGAGCTAAACCGAAGCTGCGATCACGACGCCATTCGGGCGCTCGGGAGCGCCCGTTCCTGGAGGCCCGATATGCGAGCTCTGAGCATCGTATCCGCTTTGGCACTGACCCTATCAGCGCTGGCCGCTTGCAGCGCGCAGCCCTAATTATGGCTTGAAATCAGCGTTTTTTGGAGGGCACTGCGGCCGCGAGTTTCGTGTAAGCTCGCGGCCGTGACATTTCCGGTATTGCCCGGCGCTGAGCCGTGGTCGTCGAGCGGCTCAGGTGAGCGGGCGCGTATCGGCGTGCTCCTGGTTCATGGCTTTACGGGTAGCCCGGCCTCACTCCGGCCGCTGTCGGAGATGCTGGCGCGACGCGGTTTTGCCGTAGAGCTCGTGCGCCTGCCCGGCCACGGCACGCACTTCCGTGACCTGATGGCCACCCGCTACGAAGACTGGCGCGGAGAAGTGGAGCGCGTCCTGGCCGAGCTGCGCGCCCGCACCGAGCGCGTCATCCCGCTTGGTCTGTCCATGGGCGGCACGCTCGTGCTCGACGTTGTCTCCCAAGACCCAACCGCGGTTTCCGGCGCCGCCACGATCAACGCTCCCATGCTCGACCGCGCAGGCATTCTCGTCAAGCTCGCGCCGTTCCTGGAGCACGTTCTGCCGCTCGTGCCCGCCAAAGCCGCCGGCCTTGCCCGCAACGACATCGCCAAGCCCGGCATGAACGAGCTCGCCTACGAGTGGGTGCCCTCCAAGGCTGGCAACTCCCTGGTCCGCGAATTCGCGCGCGTCCGCCGTGAGCTTCCCAAAATCACCTGCCCCATGTTCGTCGCCTACTCGCGCGCCGACCACAGCGTTCCCCCCGAAAACTCCAAGGCAATCCTGCGCGCGCTGGGCAGCAAAGACATCACCGAGCTCCCCCTCGAACGCTCCTACCACGTAGCCACCCTGGACTACGATCTCGACCTAATCGAAGAACGCTTCACCGCCTTCGCCGACCGCGTCGCAAAGCTCTAGTCCCCCAACCTTGCTTCAGCGATCCCGCCGCCGCGAACTGGAATGCGATCGAGCATGCGCCTCGTTTGCAGGCGAAGCACGGGAGCGAGGAGCGAGAAACGCGGGTCGATAGCGATGCGAACGGTGACGCGCGTGCCGCCTGCTGGCCGCGTTGCCAACGCGAACGCGGTGTCCATGCTCTTCATCACTCCGGAGCCGTGTGTGCGGCGCACACTGAAGCGCTCGCCCTCCACCCACTCGAACGGCCGCTCCTCGTATTCGAGCGGGATGCCGGCGGAGACGGTGCGCACCACGAAACGCGCGGCGCTGCCGTCACTGTTCGGCGTCAGCTGCAGCTTGCCGAGGCCAATTGCACGATTGAGCCGCTCGGTATCGCCAACCGCGCACCACAAGGCTCCCCGATCCGAACTGAGGTCGATGTGTCGTTCGACGACGACCTGGGCCATTGGCTCGGAATCTAGCAAGGGACAGGAAGAAAAGCGCAGTTGCGGGCAGGCCGTCGATTTCGTGCGGTTATCCAGTGCTTACGATTGGGGCCGGGGCCCCAATCGCGGATTTGGAGAGCTCTGACCTCCCCTTGGCGCAGCCCGGCGTATCCGGACAGGGCGATGGCGCTAAGTCACGCCTCAGGCGTGACTAGCTGAGTCTACGCCGCCGCGCCTTGCCGTCGCGTGTCCGCCGAGCAGCGGACCTGTTGGATTGGCCGCCATCGCGCGCGTCGTATCGGTAGACCAAGGTGCTGCAAAGCCGTCCGCACTGGTGGGATGGGCTTCAGACCGAGGACCCCAACGCCTTCGTCGACGCGCCAGGAATTCGTGGAGATCACTGGCTGAGGAGGCAAGCTATGAGTGGCCGGCGGCCTTGGCCTCGCCTCGCACATCCGTCGAAACCGAGCCTTGGCGCGCGCGCCGCTCGCGTTCCAAAACGAACAGGATCAAACCGCTCAGCACTGCGGCGAAGAAGCACCACACGGACGTCAGCGTTTGCTTCTGAATGAGCATGCTCACGACGCACGAGAACACGAGCGCGCTGCCGAGGGCGCGACCCCAGCGAATGGTCGATGCAAACCAAGGCAGCGCGGTCGAAGCAACGTACGCAAGCACGGACAACCCGTACAGCGGACTCGTCCCGATCTCAGCAAAGTCATAGCGGATGCTGTGACCCAGCACGGACGCGCTCGGCGCCCGTCTCGTCAGCAACACCGAAGCACCAACCGCCACCCCAACCCCAGCCCAGCACAGCGCGCGGAGCAGCGACCGGCGACGAGCATTCCGTTCGGCGAGTTCGAGTGAGAGCGGCGTCCAAACTGGCCAGATGATCAACGCAATCCCGAGAA
>DATCFJ010000761.1:0-4650 GCA_036509605.1 Polyangiaceae bacterium
ATCAGCTTGCGCTTGCCGCCGCTGCGCGAGCGCGTCGCCGACATCCCGTTGCTTGCCAATCACTTTCTGAAACGCTTCGCGGAGGACGACCACAAGCCAGTCCTGGGTTTCAGTAGCGCGGCGATGGCGCTGCTCACGCGCTACTCCTGGCCGGGCAACGTGCGCCAGATCGAAAACGTGGTTCAAGGGGCTGTCGTTAGAGCGGACGGCGAGCACATCGAAGCGCAGCACTTGCCCACCGAGGTCGCGCGAGCCGCGGCCAATTGCGACGCCCTGCCTGCTATCCCGGGCGCTTCTCTTTGGGATTTCGAGCGCTACGCAATCCTAAAGACTCTAGATGCAACCGGCGGCTCGACCGCCAAGGCAGCAGCATTGCTCGGCATTAGCGTGCGTAAGATTCAGTATCGGCTGCGGCAGTATCGCGGGGGCGTGCGCGCAGATTCCGAGCCGCCGTCTGCCGATCGTCGCACTCCATCTCGCATCGCGCGTTGACGTTCAGCGCATAGAGCGTCTTCGGCATGACCGAAGAGCAGCGCTTCGCCGCGGCCTGATATTCAGTTGCGCCACCGTCCCGCGGAGTTCAGCGCTCAAGCCTAGACGGGATTGTCGCGGGCTTGCAAAAGCCGTCCGCCCGTGCCGGCGGTCGCGGCTTGCTGCAATAGTTAGTGAACCCACTGCAGAGCCGGGGGGGCGGCCGCACACAGCAGGTTCCACCTTCAGTTAAGGCTCCGCACCCCCCGAGTCAAGGTGGTGGATGCGCGTGAAAAGTGGCGCACCACGACGACACCAAGCTCGCGCAGCACCGGCGCCATGCACAACATGCCACCCAAATCCGGCCCCGTCGTTTCCTTCACACAAATCGCCGTCTGGGATTGCGCGCAATGAGCGCGATCATCGTTTCAGCAAGTGCTGCCGCAGCCGTTCACCGAACTGTTCTCAGTAAAGGAGGAACGAATGCGAATTCAGCCAGTGTCCAATCAACAGACCCAAGTTGAACGAAAGCCGGCCCCAGCGGCCACGGCCGCTGCTGCAGAGCAGCCTGCTGCGAGGGTCAACATGTCACACGCGGCGCTTCAGGCGGCTGCCGGCAAAGGCGACGCGGATGGTGACGGTGATAGTCGCTAGTCACGAAATGGTCGGCAGCCAGACGGCGGCAGCTACCAAGGATCCCTAGCTCTGGAACATTTGCAGGTGCAGCCTGCTGATTGCGGGATGGAGGCACCTAACATTGCCGTGTGCTGGCACACAGCAATAGAGCAAGCTTCCAAGCCGCAAGGGTCCGCATGAGCAACAGGCGTCGCACGTTTCTCAAGATACTGGCAGCGAGCCCGCTCCTTGGTTGCTCGGGCAACTACACCACCTCCGGCGAGACGGGGGGCTCCTCGAGCAGCGGCGGCTCTTCCGACAACGCCGGCTCGTCGAGCACCGGAGGTGCTTCCGGCACGAGTGGCTCCGGCGCCGGAGGCTCCCGAGCGTTGATGCCTGGCGGCGAATCCGCCGGCAACGTGAACGCGATCAACGTTGGTACGCTCAAGGTGTTGCCCAACCTCCCAATTGTTTTAGGACGAGACGCGCAGGGCCTCTACGCGATGACCATCACATGTCCCCATCAGGGGTGCGCTGTGACGCCGCAGGCCTCTAGTTTGTACTGTCCGTGCCACGGCAGTCGCTTCGACAGCAACGGCGGTGTCATCAACGGACCTGCCAGGTCGCCCCTCGTCCATTTCGCGGTATCGGTCGACGCGGCCGGCAACATTAGCGTCTACCCGGCGTCGCAAGTTGCCTCTGGTGTGCGCACGATGGTCGGTTGAGCGCCCGCGGCGGACCGACGAGCACTGCGCTTCCGCGAGGGCCTGGCTGGCTGTGGAGGCGCGCTTCAGCGACCGGTAGTTCGTTCGTCGGCCAATAGCTCGTCCCAAATCTGCTCGGCGCGTACGGCCGACGCTGCACGTTAAAATTGTTTTGCTGGAGTCGACGTTTCTTCAAGGGCTGACCCGCAGGTCAACCGCCACCGGGAAGTGAGTTCCGTTCGCTTGCAGTGTGATGTCGATGTTGTCGGCGCTCCCGCGGACCGACGACGTGTCCACGGAAGCCCTGTTCCAACCAGCGCGGTACGGAATGGTTTCGACAATCGGAGTTGCTGTGCCGACTGCGAAGGTGATCGTCTCGTCGTGCAGAGGCAGGAACTTGCTCAGTAGCCGATCGTCGGGGATGCCATATGTCAACTCGAGCTTATCGCCCAACCTGACTCGCGGGAACCTGAGCTTGACCGAAGTGGTATCAAGGCCGTGGATTTCGACGGCGTGTCTGTACTCGCCCAAGCTCAGCACGCCGCGCTCGGCCACATACGCATTGGCGTTGCAGAAGCAGTCGGCGAAGGGGCGGAGCGGTGTCATGGTGGGGGCTTCGGGAAACCATTGGGTTACGACAGAGGCGCGCTTGTAGAGGCGCTCCTCCCAGGGTCGCAAGCAGGTTGCCCTAACTTGGAAGCCTTCGAGACGACGAGACTCGCCGCCCGGTAAGAGGTAGCTGACCTGTGCGGAAGCCAACTGGTCGACCAGTGAGACGCCAGCGGCTTCCGGACTCAGCTCTCGCTCGGTTGCTGTGCCGGCGTCGGCCAACGCTGCTTGGGCAGTATCGTCGAACGTCAAAGGAACGACCACATAGTGAGGTGGGCCGCCTTCAGGAAAGCTGAGGCGCAGCGCGATGCCGGTCGAATCACGCATCGCTAAGCTCAACAGTGGTGGACGTAACAACGTGCCCAGCGAATACGCAATGACTCCGCGCGAATATGCTTCAACCTCCTTTGCCGCGTAGCCTCCTTCACCCAATACGACGTCCACGCCGGCGTCGATGAGTCGTCGCGCCGCGTGCCTCTCGAACGAAGTCGGCAGCCTGGAGTAATCTGCCGGCGCTCGGAATACAGCTATCAGCCGTCCCTTGTCGCCGACAGCCGCGCGCGCACGACGAAGCGTCGCTTCGACTTGCACCGGTAACACGTGCGCGCTCTCACCGATTGCAGCGAGCGCAATCGTGAAGACGCCCACCGTGACACGCCTGAGTTGAAAGACCTCGACCTTGGAGGCGGCGTGTCCTGCCTCTTTCGGGATGAGTCTGAGGCCTGTCGCGCTCAACACGCTGGCATCCGCCGCGCAGTCCTGATTGACGCAATTCGTGAAGATCGCGCTGATGTCGGAGCGCTGGAGCATGCTCACGCTCATTGGCCCCGGTACAAGCTGACGCGCTTGCTCCGCGCCGATCAAGAAGCGAGCCAACCAATCGGGATGATAAGCCTCGTAGTCCGCAAGCACGAAGCGGCTACCCGCGAACAACTTCGCGAGCCGCGCGAGCGGACGTGGCTTGTTGGCTGACTGCCACGGAAACCCGCCCGAGCCGATCACGCCGGCGAATAGGATCGAGTTGGGATCGGACCCGATAGC
The DNA here is from genome assembly GCA_036509605.1 of Polyangiaceae bacterium. Lineage (GTDB taxonomy): Bacteria > Myxococcota_A > Polyangia > Polyangiales > Polyangiaceae > PMG-095. Next base: position 3,441 of record DATCFJ010000761.1, read on the forward strand.
GGCCGTAGCTTCCTGCCGGTTGGCGGTGACCGATAGCACCCGTAAGGCGCCGGGACTGCTGCTCTCGAAGAGCGACGTCCAGCGCGTTCTCTTATCCAGAAGCGCTTCGACATTGCCGAAATAGCGCCCGCTGTTGACGACGAACAGCACATGCCGACGGCGTGTGAGCAGTCGTTGAAGGTCGGAGGGGAAGGTGATCGGCACGAGGTCTTCCACCGCTGAGTAGCGCCGCAGTGTCGGCACAAAATAGCCAGGGAACACGGCCACGACGTCACCCCGGGTCCGAATCTGGTCGAGGCGCGCGCCGACGTCGTACCAATCGATCGGCGGACCGCGATACGCTCGCTCCGTCGCGAAGTAAAATAGCCAGAAGACCGTGACGACGAGGGGCGCAAAGTATTCCGCCTTCGGCATGCGAACCGCGACTCCCATGAAAATCGCGATCGCTGGCGTAAGAAAACAAAGATAGCGGGCCTCGACCTGACTTGTTCGGCTGAGGAACCAGGCGCCGAAGAGCGCTGGTAGGAACATCGCTGCGGCGATGGCGGTGCCGCGCCCTCTCAACGAGACGATTCCGAGTGCGAGCAGCGTCAAGGGCGCGAGCAAGAAGTAGTTGCCCGCGGGGACAGTCGCTTCCAGCTCGCCGAGAAACAGCGTGCGGGCAATGGTCGTTAGAAATGTAGCCGGCACCGCGGAAACTCCAGAATAAAGCGAGTGTCGGCTGCGCACGAGCTCTGACGCAACGACGCCATGTGCAAGCTGCGGCAGTAGGATCAAGGCTGTGCCAGCGAGGTACCTTAGCCCACGGCGTCGCACAGCTTCGTCCCACCAACTTCGGTAGAGATCCCAGCCAAACAGCAGCAAGAACGAGGTCGCCATCAGCCAGGCGAACAGGTGCGTGTACACGGCAAAGACGAGCGAAGCGGCAAACCCGAGTAAGTGCGTGCGGCTTCGCGCCCGTGCCAGATACGCATGCGCGAACCAGGCGCATGACGCGGAGCACAGGATGAGCAACGAATAGAGACGCATCGATCGCGCCGCGTCGACGACTTCCGGGTTCATTGCCAGAAAGAACGCCGCCAGGACCCCTGCGGCGATCCCGGCGATTCTCTTCGCGAGGGAGAACACGATAGCGACCGACAGCGCACAGAACAGCACCGACGGCGCGCGAAGAAACGCGACCGAGGTCCCGTTGAGCCGTTGCCAAAGG
>DATCFJ010000762.1:0-5868 GCA_036509605.1 Polyangiaceae bacterium
GCGAAGCAAGCCGCGCGCTTGCTCGACGATCCTCGTTCACACCTGGGCTTGGCCTCATTCTTTGATGATTTTCTAGGCTTGTATGAGTTACCGCAGCTTCAGCGCTCGGATCCGAGTTACTCGCCCGCGCTAAGCGTAACGCTTGGAGAAGCGACGCAGCGCTTCCTGGAATCACAAATCTTCGATCACGACGCTTCTTGGCAAGCCGTGCTCACCTCGGGCAAAGCATTCGTCAATGGCTCGGTAGCGAGCCTGTACGGCGTTGCCGGAGTCACCGGCGACACCTGGCAAGAGGTCTCGCTCGATCCGACTCAGCGCCTCGGCTTGTTGACGCACCCCAGCTGGTTGATGGTTGGCGTGCCAACTGACACCGCGAACCCGACGCAACGCGGCTACCGGATTATGGAGAAGATCCTGTGCCGGGATGTCCCACCGGAACCGCCCACTGTTAGCGAGCGGCCGCCCGATCCGCCCGCGGCCGGAACGACCCGGCAGCGTTGGACTCAATTCACTTCGTACCCCGCTTGCACTTCGTGTCACCAGGATATGGACCAGCTCGGTTACGCGCTCGAAGCCTTCGACAGCATGGGGCGGTACCGCACCACGGAAAACGGCGTGGACATCGACACGCAGGTCGACGTCAGCGGTCTCGGTCCCACGAACGGCCCGGTCGAGCTAGTGAAGAAGTTGGCGGCGCTGCCCGAAACACAGGCCTGCTTCGCCCAGCGTTTCGCAGAGTTCGGCCTCGGCAAAGCATTGGCGAGCGATCCAGCCGGTCCTTGTTTGCAGCAAGACATCGCACGCCGCTTCGAGGCTGCGGGCTACAACGTGCGTCAGTTGCTCCTGGATCTCACGCAGACAGACGCCTTCCTCTATTTGCCGAAGGAACGCTGAGCATGACTTCATTTCGTTTGAGTCGGCGTGCTGTGCTCCGCGGCGCGGGCAGCATCGCCATCGCACTGCCATGGCTCGAAATCATGCGCGAAGAGCGACCCGCACGCGCCGCCAGCGTGGCCGCCAAGCGCTTCGTCGGCATGTACACTCCGGGAGGTACGGTTCACCAATTCAATACGACTCCCGAGCAGTGGACACCTACCGGGACCGAAACGGACTTCCAGCTGAGCCGGATCTTGAATCCGTACGAACCAGTCAAGTCGAACCTGCTCGTGCTCACCGGCATCGACATGAAGAGCGCTGTTGGTGAACAGCAACAGAGCGGCCTGATTGCCTGGTTGACCGGGGCAAGACAGGATTTGGCGACCGGCGCCGCTGGCTACGCAACGGGCCCATCGATTGATCAAGTGCTGAGCAGTCGCCTGGCCACGGGGGACACGCTGCGTAGCCTGGAGCTCGCGGTGCGCTGGGGTACCGGCAAATCACACGGGCAAGTGTCGCCGATCGGAGTCGTCAGCTTCGCGAATGACGCGCAATTCACGCCGCGCCCTCCGTTGCTCAACCCGGCCGAGATTTGGAAGACGCTGTTCGGCTCATTGGATTCGACCCCCGCTAAGAGCGCGAGCTTCGACAAATCGATCCTCGACTACGTCGACAAGCGCTACGCGAGCCTTTCGGCAAAGCTTGGCGCGGCCGATAAGCAGCGCATCGACCAGCACTTGACCGCGGTTCGCCAGCTCGAGCTGCAGTTGGCGCAGACCGTCCGCGCGGGTTGCGTGCCGCCGACCTTGATCGACACCTCGGACTACAAGCCGTTGTCCCCAGGCTCGGACGACGGCTCGGTAGTTGACTTGGTGACCGACGCCGCCATCCCCAAGGTCGGCAAACTGATACTCGACATGATGGTCATGGCGCTGGCTTGCGATCGCACTTCGGTCGCAAGCTTCATGTGGACTGACTGCCAAGCCAAACACACCTACCCCTGGCTCAACCTGCCGCAAACGTTTGCCTTCTACCAAAACGATGGCGGATATCAGCCTGAGGCGTGTGCGCAGATCGGCACTTGGTACGCCTCACAGAACAGCTACCTGCTACAGCAGATGGCCAGCGTCGACATGGGCGGCCACTCCTTGCTGGATGAAAGCGTCGTGTTTTTTGGTTCGGAGGTGTCGAACCCTGCGACGCACCAGAAGAAGGACATGCCGTTCTTGCTGGCGGGCGGTGGTGGTGGCCTGCGCGCTGGGCGTTGGCTCAAGTACAACAGCGCTTCGCACAATGACCTGCTGGTCGCGATCCTGAATCTCTTCGACGACGGGGTAACCACCTTCGGCGACAACATGTACTGCTCGGGAGCTCCGCTCCCGAACATCACCTGACCTCGGTACCGAATTCCAGTACGCCCGAGGAGCGCGTTTGGATCGCGTGGTTGCGTGCTCGATAGTAGAACAACCGATGTGACGCAACGAGGTACATGGAATCTAGATCCGCGCTGGGCACTACTTGGCGCATGCCGCCTTGAGGTGTGAGCGTCCAGAATCTTTCTCCGGAGCTGCTCAGTAATCGTCGATAGAGGCGCGGTCATTCGACATTGCAGGAGTTATGTGGTGCGCTTGTGCAGCGCTGGGCGCTGCGACGCGCACGTAGAGACGGGCGCGGCGCCGAGCGTGCACCTCTCGCGAAGTCCAGCGGCTACCGGAGATGGAGGCGAGCGCGCAAAACCAGAAACACCCCAGTGAGATCTGGACGGTCACTCATTGCTTGCGGGTGGTGCACGGGAAGCTGCTCGCTGCCGGCGTGAAACTCGGGCAACAGCAACCCCAGCAGCCGGTAGTGCGACTTGGCCCCCGCACCTTGACCAGCTGCAGCCCCACCTCCGCGCCTTCAGGCAGATCGGTGCGCTCGTCGATCGCGAAATGGCCGTTCACGACATGGGCCTTCAGCGCCTGCATGCGGCCATCTCAGCCCTTTCTTGCCGTGTTCCGCGCGAGCGCGCTAGTTTTCGGGATTCTGGTGACGTTCTCGAGCGTCGGGCTAAACTTCGGGGATGAGGACCTGGGGACAGAGCACGAGCGTCGTCGGACTCTGGCTTGCGATCGCGTGTGCGGGCAAAGCACCGAGCGACCCAGCGAGTGGCGGAGCGAGTGGCGCTCTCGGCTCCGAGAACAACGCAGCCGGCGCCGCGGGTGCGCTGAACAGCGCGGGCGCGGGCGACACTGCAGGCTACGTCGGCGATTGCCAACCAAGCTTTCGAGGAAAGTGCTTCAGCGATTGTACGACCCAGGTTCCAGTCGACATGGACTGCGAAAATGGCGTGTGGAACTGTCCACCCGGAACCACGGCGCCCGTGCAGTGCCCACCCACCCCGTGCCCCAACACAACTGCAGCCTGCTGCGCGCCCGGCGCGGCGATCGCAACCCCGCTCATGTGCGATGCGCTCGGCGACCAGCAGAGCTGCCCTGCCGGGTCCACGTTCGGAACGAAGGCGGGCGACCCATGTCCGATGCCCGACTACTGCGACGTCGCCGCTTCAACTGACTTGGCGGGTAAGGACTGCTCGTTCCTCGACAGCACGTGCTTCTTCGACCATGGCTGTGCCTACGACACTTGCGCCTGCACACAGTCCGACGCTGGCAACCCCACCTGGGCTTGCCAGTACACGAACTGCACGATGCGTTAGCGCGTCTGCCCCGACAGACGCCTTAAACGGAAGCGGCGGAGCCACACGCGTGTCATGACGCGCCGTCGTGCGCTTCACGCTTGGCGAAGAGTGCCCGGGCCGCGCGTTCGAGCGCTAGCGGCAAGATGGCGTCGTGCGGATTCGGTCCGGTAGGATTCAGCTCCTCGATCCGATCGATGCGCTCAGCGGGGCGTCGCGCGGCGAGGGCGCTTCGAAACGCGGCCGGCTCCCGCGGCCACATGCGAGATTGCCACATCAGCCACAACGGCACGCGAGCGGGCCTGCGGCCGAGCGCGACGCCCAGATCGGCATCCATGCACGGGTCCACGGCGATGAGCGCGCGGGGCAGCGGCCGATTCTGGGACCAGAAGTCGCTCGCGATGCCACCGTTGACGTTGCAACCGGCACCACTGTGGCCCATGAACACCACGGCGTCCCGGTCGACTACCGCATGGCCGTCGAGCGCGCGCGCCACGTCGTCGATAAAGGCGCCGAAGTCGAAGCGTGTCCACAGCCTGCGCCCGCGGCTCGCTGCGCGGGTTTGGCTGGGACCGGCCAAGATGAACGGCTGCACTTTCTTGCTCTGGTAGAGCCTCAGCGCGACCGGCCGCAGATCATGCCCGCCACCGCCGAGCCACAGGTGCATGTCACCGTTCGGGTTCGTGCCGTGCAAGAAAACCACGAGCGGCAACGGGGTTTGTCCCGCGTTGTCCGGCGCCAATGCGGCCCCAGCATCGTGCTGGGTTGCCCGCAGATACTGCTCGTCCGCATGCGCGAAGTACACGGTGGCCGCGTGGCTGCGTGCCGGCAAGGACGCAACGGTGAACGCCAGAGGCGCACAGACCAACGAGACGATCCGAGAACGAGGAGAGCTTTGCACTATCCACAAATATAGTTTGAGCTCAAACGACTTTCAAGCACAAAGGCGGGATTTGTCCGATGCCGTGTGGTCCGTTATGCAAGCGGGCGGCCTCGCTGGCAGTAACCATGCGAAGAAACCCGCGCGAAGCGGCTTCGAACGGGTTCCCGCTACTGAATTGCGCGAGGTTGTGGCAAGACAGGCTGCTCGGTGGCCATCATGAATTTTCGTGTTTTCCTCGTGCATCGTTACCTCGGCGCGACACTACGTGACTGGCTCATCGCGCTAGGACTGGCTTGGGCGGTCACGCTCGGTCTCGTCTTGTTGCGGCGGATCGTGCTGCGGCGCTCGCGGCGTTTCGCCGAGCGCAATGCATCGCGTTTGGATGATCTCGTCGTCAGCGTGCTGGCCAGCGTGCGCGGTCTATTTTTCTTCGCGCTCGGGCTGTGGGTCGCGGCCGAGTACGTCGTGTTTTCCGTGTCGGTGGAGCACGCCATTCGCACCGCCGTGGCGATCCTCACGCTGTTCCAGGTGGGCTTGAGCTTGCAAGCCGGAGTGCGCACGTTCGCTCAAGGCTGGGCCGGCGCCACCGCGGCAGGCGAGACGCGAATGGCGGCCTCCACCTGGGCATTTCTGGCGAGCCTCGGCATCTGGGCCGTGCTCATCGTGTCGAGCCTTTCGGTGCTCGGCTTTCAAATCAGCGCGCTGCTCGCCGGGCTCGGCGTCGGCGGCGTCGCCGCAGCCCTGGCGGTGCAAAATATCCTTGGGGACTTGTTCGCTTCGTTGTCGATTTACTTCGACCGTCCGTTCCATCTCGGTGACTTCATCGTCGTGGGCGAGGACATGGGCACGGTCGAGCGGATCGGCCTCCGGACGACGCGTGTTCGGTCGCTCGGCGGGGAAGAAATCGTTTTTGCCAACGGGGATCTGACGAAGAGCCGCCTGCACAACTACAAGCGCATGGAAAGCCGCCGAGTGCTGTTCGGCTTCGGTGTCGAATATGCGACACCGCTCGCGGAGCTTCGAGAAATCCCGAACCTGGTCCGCGCGATCGTCGAGGCGCGCGAAGGGACGCGCTTCGAGCGCGCGCACTTCAAGGCGTACGGGGATTTTTCGCTCGACTTCGAGGTCGTCTACTTCGTTCTCTCGGCGGATTACAACGTGTACATGGATCAACAACAGGCCATCAACTTGGAGCTATTCCGGCAATTCGCGGAGCGCGGAGTTCAATTCGCATTCCCGACCCAGAAGCTCTTACTGGGCGGCAACGGCAAGTGAGGCGGGACGTCGAGCGCAGCACCGTCGTTCAATCGGACATTCCGGCGCGGCTCGACGCCCTGGCATGGTCGAAATGGCACCGCCGTGTGGTGGTGGCCCTCGGCATCACGTGGATCTTGGACGGGCTCGAGGCGAGCCTGATCGCGAACCTGGCGCCAAC
>DATCFJ010000763.1:0-2459 GCA_036509605.1 Polyangiaceae bacterium
GCCGCCGCGCACGTACTCGGCCAGCGCCGGCAAGTGCCGCGCGAGCTTGTAGGTGACGGCGTCGATGTCCTGCAGGATCACCGCGTCGAAGCTCGGCAAGTGTTCAGTGAACAATTCGTCCACCGGAAACGGGATCAGCGCAAGCTCGGAGTCGTCGCTGGTCTCGGTGTTGTCCTCGTCGGTGCGCAAGATGAAGAACGCGACCAGGTCGATCGACTCGTCGCTCTTCAGCCACATGCGCAACGCGCGCACGTCGTACGTCGGGCGGCCGGCAACGTGCAACAAGCGCAACCGATCGCGCGTCACGCTGAACGTGAGAATGCGCGTGTTGTTCTCGGGGATCGTGTCCCCTTCAGGCGGATCGATGCTGATTTCGACTAGGCGCGGCCCGGCGCGATCGAGCGTGATGCTGAGCTCTACGGTGGCCGAATCGCCCGTCATTTTTGCGACTCCCGTCGCCAGCACGAAGGGCTCGACGCCGTGTCGCAGCTCGCGCAAAGTGACGGGAACTTCAGCGCAGCTGAGCCCACCGGAGCACGCAATCTCGATCGTCAGCGCGAGCGGCTGGTGAGCCACGGTGGCGCCCGAAGTGCGAATCGAGCGAATGCTGGCGTCGCGTGGCGCAAGCTCCGTGACGGCTACGGTGTGAATCGGCGCGCCCACCGAGGTCGACAGCTCGCGCAGCGCGGCGTCGTCGGCATTCGCCGTGGGGCGCGAGAAGCGACCGTCACTCACGACGACGATCGCCTTGGGCCGCTCACCGGGCTCTTGGGCGAGCGCGCGGAGGGCGCCGCTCAGGTCGGTCTCGTCCGAGAGCTCGGCGGCGCTGGCATGCAGGAGCGCGTCTTCCACGTTCAACGGGCGGAGATCGCCGGCACCGAAGCCGCGCAGTGTGACGCGCGCCGACGAATAGTGCTTGGCGAGGTCGCGCGCGGCCGAGAGCGCCAGCTCGCGCCGTGTTTTGCCGTCGCTGGGCAGCAATAAACGTCGCGATTCGTCGACCAAGACCACGACCTTCGCGCCCACGCTGACGCCGCGGGTATGCACGCGAGCCGGGCGCAACACCGAGGCCGCCAGGAACAGCACCGCACACAGCCCGCTCAGAAATAGCCAGGCAGCGCCGTTGCCTTCCCGGTAACGCCGCTCCAACGCTAAAAACCCAAGCGACAACAGCCCGAGCACAGCCACTGCCCAGAGCGTTGCCGGAGGCACGCCTTCCGCGAGCGCCAGTGCGGCCAGGATCATGGTTTCTGTCGCGCCCGACGCCGCATCAAGAACGGTGCATGGACTTGATCGTCCTTGTAATCGGAGCAAAGCACGTACATTGCGATGTTCACGGCCAAGCGAATGGCGTGCTCGCGCTGCTCGAGCCCACCAGGCTCGGTCTCGAGCGCGAAGCCTTCGCCGCTGCGCGCAAGGGCGCCCAGCAAATCATGCTGCAAAAAGATGACTTGCGCGTTCTTGCCGCGCACGATGGCCGACAGCTCCGGCGGACCAAGCACGCGCCCCACTGGTCGATCGACGATGTAAAACGTCTTGAAAATCACGTGCCCCGGATCCAAACGCACGGGCGCCGATTCCGGCAGGACGCGCGCTAGCTCACGGCGCGCGCCACGTCCGAAGACGCCAAGCGCCGGGTTTGCGTCGTCGACCAAGAGCACGCCGCCGAGCCGCAGGAAGCGGGTCATACCGCGCACCTCGGCCGCAGACAGCGGACCCGGATCGACCTCACCCGCCCAAACCGCAAATGGCTCGGCAACCAGCGACGGTCGGTCCGCCGACACCTCAGAGGGCACCAAGCGCGCAGGCGCACTGGTCCGACGCACGAGCTCCCATGACCAACGCCCTGCGCCCGAGACGCGTACACCGAGCGATTGCTGCACACCAGCGCGCAGGAGCCGAGGATTGAACGCCCCGCTATCTCCGAACGCGCGCGCGGGCAACGCCCACAGCGAGAGCGGCAAGGCCAGCGCGGCACGGCGCGAAAAGCCAGACCTTCGCATCAATCGAAATCCTGAATGCGCCACACGCCCGAGTCACGGCGCAGCTTGACCTGGTGACCGCCCGGGACATCGACCACGGCGTTGTCGCCGGAAACTTTCACGTCCAAAGTCTCCGGATTTTCCAGGCCCTCGACCAGCGATTTCAGATCACCCTCGAGCGCGCCGCGGGTTTCCTGGGAGAGCACGCCCAGCAAAGCCGGATAGCTGCGCCGAGCCAAGGCACGCCGAAAATCCCCCAGCGCCTCGGCCGGGCTGCGGGCCCGACTGGGAACCGTGCCCAGGGAGCTGAGGCGAAACGCGCCGTCTTGCAGATCGAAGAGTGCGCTTTCGCCGTCGTCAAAGCGGATTTCTGCGGAAGCCTGGACCCGCCCGCCGGGCGCGAGCAGCGCGGTCCCCTGGCGCCGAAGCTCGGCCTTGGCCTGCTGCACCAGCTCGCGAGTCCCTCGGTGCCCGAAG
>DATCFJ010000764.1:0-4310 GCA_036509605.1 Polyangiaceae bacterium
ATCAGCTTCTTGCGCTGCTCGGGCGTCAGCGCCTTGTACAAGTGGTTCATGTCGTCCTGAACCGCAGGAATATTGGCTGTGACGGCGGCGGCCATGGCCTTGATGTCGGCGTCGGTCTTGGCGTGGTCGATCTTGCCGGCGGTAATCCCGTCCGCGACGTCGCTCTCGAGCTTCTCGCGCGGTTCCTTGGCAGGCTCGCCGTGCTTGGCCATGTCCGCCTTGATGCCGTCGAGCGCCGCCTTCTGATCCGCAGTGACGTCGATCGAGTCGAGGCTGGCGATGAACATGGCAGCGAAGGAATCGTGATGCCCCTTCGGTTTGGGCGCCTCGGCCGGCGGCGCTTCCGCGGCCACGGGTGCCGGCGCGGGCGCTTCGGGCGGCGGCGCGGGTGGGGCAACATTTGCAACCGGCGCCGGGGGAGGCGCTACTGGGGGCGGCTCGGCCGGCGGCTGGCTGCCACCACAGGCGGGCAGCAGCGCGGCACTGGAAAGCACTGCAAACAACAGGGAGCTGGCACTGAGGGGAATGATCTTTCGCATGGGTTTCTCCGCGGCAAAGCCTGCCCGAATCTCCCGCTCGAGCGCAACCGCAGCGAGTGTATGCAAAACTGCCACGTCAACTAGCCGCCCATTTTGCAGCTGCAAAGTGCTGCGTTCGCGGATCGCGGTGGGTCGTTACGCTTTGTTACGGAGTAGCTCGACGTCTTCCACGACGCGCTTCGGTGCGACGAACGCGAGCCAGCTCTTCCAGATCGCTTCACCCCAACCCAAGCGGCGGTAGGGAATGCCGTTCTCCTCACACCACGCCTGAACCAGCGGCTGCATGGCGCGCAAGTGGACGTAACTGACCGACGGGAAGAAGTGATGCTCGATCTGGTACTCCAGCCCCGAGCACACGAAGCGACCGATGAACCCGGTGCGGAAGTTCAACGTGGTCGCCGCCTGGCGCAGATAAAAATCACCGGCAGCGCGCTGACTCTGCGACAGACACGCGGCTTCAGCGGGGTAGTGCCCCGGCGCAAGCACCGCGAACATGCCGCAGCCGATCAAGGCCAGCCGCAGCAAGTAGAACAAGATCACGTCGAGCGGCCGGAAGAATAGCATCGGCAACGCGAGAAACAGCCCCAGGTGCGAGACCATGCAAGCGAGGTCGAGCCACGGTGCAAGCCGCCTACCGCGCGTCTCGCGCAGCACGAGGAACAAACGAACCCAGCCCTGACGGATGATGTTGAGCCCGTTGAACGGCAACACTAGCAGCAGAAACAACGCCTGCAGCAGCGGCCAGCGTTGTCGCCAGGCGGCGAACTCCGACAGGTGCGTCTGGTTGGTGGCGAAGACGGGCCGCAGGTCGCAATCGTTGTCGACGCCGATCACGTTGGGTGACGGGTGGTGGACGGTGAGGTGGCTGTAGCGCCAGTAGCTGGTCGAGACCTGCAGCAGCAGCGGGAAGCTCAGGTAATACAGAATGCGGTTGCCGCGCGCCGAACCGAGGCCAGCGTTGTGCGACGCCACGTGCCCGAGCGTTGCGATGCCCGTGAAGCCGAGGCACGAAGCCAGTAGGCCAATGATGCGCGCCGGCAGCGTGGGCACGAAGATCCAGACCGCGATCCCCGACAGACCGAGGGCAAAGTGCGTGAGCCAGGCGAGCACCACGGGCGCCGCCGGGCGCTCCAGGAACCCGCGAGCTTTGACCGCGTCGCGCAGCCACGCCCCGTTTCGGGCAGCTTGCTCGTCGCTTCGGTAGGTGGTGGCGTGCAGCTGGTCCTACTTCACGTACTCGTAGTACTCGACACTCAAGTCTTGGAAGGTGCTCTCGTAGGCGGTTCCGACGCGATCGATCACGAACTCGGAGGCCGGCGCATACGGCAGATCGAGCTCTCGCCGATCGTGCAGTGACTCGTACTGCGCTTGGTTCAGATCGATTGCGCCGCCGAGCGCGCGCGCTAGGCCGATGTGCGCCGCCGCCTGGCCGAAGCCGGGGCACGGCGAGATTGGAATGGCTTCGGCGGCGTCACCGCTGCCGTAGCCGACGGCGACCATGTTGGCGTTGGCTAGGTCGAGCTGCTTTTCTCCAGCGTCTTCCAAGCCCGCCGCGATCCAAGCCGGGAGTGCCGCGCTGTACAGGTTGCCGAGCTGCTTCGTGGACTCCGAGCCGAGCGACATCTTCTGCGTTAGCAACTCGCGGAAGCTCGCGCGCTTGCGCAGCACGCTGGCGACGGCACTGGTCGCCGAGTACGGGTCGACCTCTGCGCCACCCTTGAGCACGAGCTCGTACAGGTCGGGAGTCGACGTGGTCTCGGCCAGCACCGCGGACACCGGCACGCCCGCTTCCGCGCACAAGGCTTGGAATTCCTCTTGATGATGATCCCCGCGAGCGAGCCCGCGGACGTACAGGAACGCCATCGCCTGAACCGGCATCAAGTGATACGGACGATGGAAAAACAAGCCTCGAACGCTCTCGTAGTAGCTCCCCGCGGAGACCTCGAGCCGGGTCAGCATGTCTTCGACCGCGTGCACGGTTTCATCCAAGTAGGCGTATGTCGAGTACTTGCCGCTGAACACCGGAAAGTCACTCAACCGATCAGTATTCGGCGCGTAGCCTTCGGTAAAGTGACGCGCGTGCGGTTTACGGAAATCCGGCCCGCGGTACGCGGACGAGTTACCCGCATGAAGCAGGTCGACGCCGAACAGCTTCGGCGAGTGCTCGACCAACATGGCCACCGCGCCTGCACCCTGCGTCTGCTCACCGCTCGAGCCGCGCTCGTACTCGGCGACGTCCGCGCTGACGACGATCGCTTGCCGATCGCGACCGTCATAGCTCACGTAACGGAGCGCATTCTTCAGCGCGTACACGCCGCCCAAGCAAGCGTGCTTGAACTCGGGCACCTCGAGCTGACGCGACAACCGCGGCATGCTGAGCTTGTCGAGCGCGCGGTCCACCATGCCGCGCACGATCACCGCGCCGGCCGCGTTGTCCGTGCTCGACTCAGTGCCGAGCCCGAGTGAACCGATTTGCTGAGGGTCGATCTGATTCTGCAAGATCAACCGCAATACGGCGTTCGCCGCCATTGTATAAACGTTCTCGTGCCTGCCACAGACGCGGAAGCTGTGTCCGACGACTGCGCGCACCTTGTCCCAGTTATTTCCGGTCCAGGCGCACCACTGGTCGAGCGGCACGCGCAGTCGGGGCACGTACAGGCTCATGGCGCTGACGCCGGGCAGTCGTTGATCGTGGTTCACGGCATTGCGTCGTAGTGAAGCCGGCCTCCGGTTTCAACGAGCCAATCGAGCTAACCCCGCGATCAGGCGTACAAATTGAGTTTACGGCCCTGATTGCCTGACGATTCGGGGCGGTTCACCCCGAGGTCGGTGCTCTTGCCGGCGGCATCCACGGCCCAAGTGCCGCGGTTCCGCGCCGCCTCGGCGGGGGAAACGTAGACCTCGCTGCCGGAAACGGCCTGCGTCGGGTGCGCCGGATCGATGCCGCGCTTCGCCAACTCTTCGTCGGCGCAGTTGCGGCAGGCGTATCCGTTTACCGAGCGCATCGCTTCTCGGGTCCAATGTGGGAGAACGGATGAGCGAGCCGAACCTTGACGCGAATCTCTGAAATCTTTTTGAGACCTTGCGCGCCCCGCGCGGCCATATGCAAACCGTGGCAATGAAAAATTGCGCCGTGACTGCGCCGACCTCAACCGCTTGGGTCTGTCCTGGGTTTACAGCTTGTGGCCCGACAAGCGGCAACCCGGCGTCCTGGGAAGTCCCGCCCCACTGTTTGAAGAAGAGCGGCACGTGGGTCCAGGCGCATTGGTCGCGTAGATCCGTGCGTGGGTCGAGATCGGGTAGCGGACCGAGATCGGGTAGCGGACGGAGGAAGGGCTCAAGCGACAAAAACCTCGTTTGCGCGCGGGTCCGCCGGAGCGCGTCAATGCGCGTGTGGCAGTTGTCGCCCTCCACGCTAACGAGCTGTTCGAGAAGGGCGATCTCGAGGCCCCGGGCGGCGGATTCACCCGCCTCAACAAAGCCTTCAACGGCAGCTCGACGCACGCCTCAAGGAAACTGGCCGGAGAGGTGTGCTCGGACGCGGGCTAGATCGCGCGTCATTCTTGCTAGCAACAGCCGCTTTTCCAGCCAGATGCTTGGCGCATCTCTCGTGGCATCTTGATGCTTGATATGATACGAGATACACATGCGAACTACCGTCGACATCGACGACGCCCTGCTCGAGCGGGCCAAGCGGCTCGCTTTGAAAGAGAAACGGACGCTGGCCGCGGTGGTGGGTCAGGCGCTTGCGGCCTATCTGGGTAGCCGAAA
>DATCFJ010000765.1:0-2179 GCA_036509605.1 Polyangiaceae bacterium
GGCGGGTTCAGCGTGGCGGCGCCGTTCGGGGGGCGCGCAGGCAATGGCGGTCAGAGCGCCTCAAACACACAGTCGCAGGACCGAGCCGAACCTAATGATCGCAGCCCGTTTGGCGATTTCGCGAGCGAGCCGGACCTTCTAGCAACCGATGAGCACGCGCTGACCGCTCCCAAAAAGGAGCACTCATGATCGCCCAGCCCAAGCAACGCAATTCGTTTGGTCTCGGCAATGGACCCCTCGCGCGCCAGCAGCAGCGCGAGCTCACTCGTGGCTCAGCCCGTCGCGCGCGCGCCATTCCATTTTCGGCCTTCTCGCCCGAGCGCTATGCTCCGCCGGCCCTAGCCCTGGCGTCAGACCAGTACGGCGCCTTGGCGCGCGGCGAGCGCTCCGCAATTGGCCTGTTTGCCCGTCTGGCGGCCGCGCTCGACGCGTTTGCGGCGCCCCGCGAGTTCGTAATCGCGGCCAGCGCGGCGGCCCACGACGAAGCGCGCCACGCTCAGTATTGCGAAGAATTCGCGGTGAGCTGCGGGTTCGACGCCAGCGTGGGGCTGGCAGCTCCCTCGCAAGTCGAGCCCGAGCCGCGTTCGCTGATCGAGCTCGACATCGCGATGCTGCGCTCGGTGGCCCTCAGCGAAACGCTGGCGGCTGCGCTACTGATGGCGTGCCGGCGGCTTGCGCGCGAACCGGTCGCGCGCGCGCTACTCACGACGCTGATCGCGGACGAGATACACCACGCCCGCCTCGGCTGGTACTACGCGGCGAGCCGCGCGCAGGGTTGGAGCTCAGAGGAGCGACAGCAAGTGGCCGACGCCCTCGCCGAAGCCGTGATTCGAATCGAGTCCGAGTTTCATTGGGGGCGCGATGCAGCTGAGCCTTTCGACCGGCCCACGCGCGCGCTCGGCGTGCTCAGCACCAACCTACAGCGCTCGTGCATTCAAGACGTGGTGCACAACGAAATACTTCCAGGTCTGGATGCGCTCGGACTAAACGCCAGCAAAGTGTGGGCTCAAGAAAAAGGCTAGACGCATAAACGTCGGAGCGAGTGGAAGCCGTGGTAGATTGACTTGATGACATCACAGCGTGCGCGGAGGGTTATCGTTATCGCCACGCGCTGCGGCCGGGTAGAAACCGGCCCCGATTCACTCGGCTGAGCGCTCCGATCGGTTGCGCTCCTTCCTCGCCGAGCACCACGCCACTTCGGCGACCAGCGACCGGCGCCGGTTGAGGGACCTGAGGGATAGGCGCGGCGGACGCTAACCGGCAGTCGCCGGAACGTCAGTTGTCAGCGGGGCTCGGAACGTCGCGGCGGCTGGAACCGAGTCCGGGAGCGGATGCGTAGATCGGCAAGCCCTCGCCGATGGGCAACGAGATGCTCCAACACGTCCCGTGGTGGAGGCGGCTCGAGACTTGGATTTCTCCGCCCAAAGTCCGTATCTGTTCCTGAACCGCGGACATCCCGACACCGCGCCCCGAAGTGCTGGTTACCTCACGCTTGGTACTGAGCCCGGAGGCGAACAGCGCGCGCAGTAGGTCGTCTTGGCTGTCGTGCGCAAACCCGCGCGCCGCCGCCAAGATTCGAATGCGATCCCAGTCAATGCCTCTGCCGTCGTCTTCGATTTCAACGACGACGCGGCGCCCGTTCACGCGCATGCGAAGGTCAAGCATCGAGCTCGCCGGCTTGGATGCGCTGCGGCGCTCTTCGGGAAGCTCCAGCCCGTGGTCCACCGCGTTACGCACGACGTGCACCAGGCTCGCCCAAACACTGGACCACTTTTGAAAATCGAGCCGAACGTCCGGGGCTGAAAGCGCGACATTCAGTTTCCCCTTCCCCAAGCGACGCGCCAACTCCTCGGCGCCCTTTGCCAAGCGCGTGAGTGGTTGCAGCGCCGGCTCCGATTGCCAGAGCGCGAGTCGAGCCAGAGCGGCGGAGCTGCGCCCGAGCCGTACCTCCTCGGAAGCCTGCGCGATCTGCTCCAGCGTAACCTCCACGGTGAGAGATTCCGGCTGATCACCGCCCCACCCCATGGCGGCCATAATCGCGCTCCAGCGGCTAGCTATCGCCGCGATCGTAGCGGCCACTGAGCCTTCGGCATCACCGCTCAGTTGATCCTCGGCCGTGTGGCAGAGACTGGCAATCAAGCGATCTCCCATGATACTCGCAGCATTGCCCTTGAGCGTG
>DATCFJ010000766.1:0-5532 GCA_036509605.1 Polyangiaceae bacterium
ACGAACGTTGAGACGGATCGAACACGGCGTCAGCCTCACTCACCGTGAGCACGAGCCGCGCGCGTTCCAAGGACCCGCCCTGCGCCGACGCCATGACCGCCGCAAGCTCCGTGCGCGCGGCGTCCATCCGCGGCAGCGCCCCGACAGCGACCGCCGCCCAGGCTTCCAGCGCGGCACGCGGCACGTGCAAGGCCGGTACGACTTGTTCCGGAGGCAGCGCGTCGATCAAGCTCGAGATGTCTTGCTGATGCGAAAGCGTCGCCGCGACGGCCAACACGCCTGCTTGAGCAAAGCGATTCGAGTCGTTGGCAAGCGACAGCGCACGCGCTGCGAGGGTCTTGGCTTCAACATCGCCCAGCAAGCCCGAAGCCGCAGGAGCGCCGCTTTGCACCGTCTCTAAGAACAGCGAGAGCCCTTTTAGCCACGGCGCTACGGCGGCAATTTCCTCGATTTTCGCGCGAAGCTCGACGACTCGGGCCGCGCTCTGTTCAGGGCTCAGCGCGCCGCGGGCGAGATATCCGGCTGTCTCGTAAAGCCAGGGCAGCACCTGGTCGAGCGCCACATAGACCTCGATCGCTTCGTCGTCGCGACCGGCACCGCGCTGCCAAGCGGCTTCGAGCAGCGTCCGCCCTTCCAGAAACTGGCGACTGGATTCGAAAGCCAAGGCACACAAGCGCGCGCCGCCGACGTCCGGAGGCAGGCCTGGGCAAGAGGGATTTTCGGTACTCGTCTCCGCCACCACCGCGGCCAGGTCGAGCCGCGTGTTTGCGATCGCTAGATCTGGCGCCAGCACCGCGCGCGCTTCCGAAACTCGGCCGAGGCGCAACCAGGCGCGCGCCCGCGCCAACCGCCCGTTAGTATCCGCGCCCGCTGCTGCCGGCGCCGTGGCGACCCGAGCGCTTTCGATCAGCCGCTCTGCGCGAGGCAGCGCGCCTTCGCGCGGCGGATGCGCTTTGTCGTTGCGGAGCTCGCCGAGCACGCGCGCGGCGCGCTCGGGATCGCCATTTCGAGCCAATTCTTCGGCAAATTCCTGACGATTCTCAGCGTTCGGCTCGGTCTCCGCGAGCAGCTCGCGCGCTAGGAGCAGCACATCCCTCCGGCCCACGGCTTGCGCGGCGCGCGCGACCAGCCGACATACGAGCGCACTGCCTTTGCCAGGAGTTGCGGCGTCGGCCGCGCGATCGCGAAGAAAATTCAACGCCGCGCGCTCCGCCAACTCACGCGCAACGGTGACGCTTAGCGCCTCTGGCGCCGAACTAGCCAGCTCGGACTCGAGCCCCAAGCCCATCAGCTCTTCGCTGCCGGCCGGCGTCGTGGCCAAC
This sequence comes from Polyangiaceae bacterium, assembly GCA_036509605.1. Lineage (GTDB taxonomy): Bacteria > Myxococcota_A > Polyangia > Polyangiales > Polyangiaceae > PMG-095. The sequence goes on from DATCFJ010000766.1 coordinate 1,323, forward strand.
GCGTACAACGCACGCGGCGATGTCCCGCCAGAGGTCAGATGCAGGAGCGGCAAGCTTTCGACCAGTGCGCTGTCGTCGCTGTGCACCGACAGCTTGCGCTCAGCATCTAGCCCCGCCAAGCGCGCTTGCAGGCGCTTCTGCGCCTCTGCGGGCAGGGCGTCGAGCACGGGCGGAGGCCGCGGGATCGAACGCAGCACCGAAACCAAACGCGCGCGCGGAGTGGCGAGCACAGCCGGTACAGGACTCGGCTTAGCGAACGAGCCTGAATTCTGGGGGATTTTGGCCGGTCCCGCGCAAGCGACGGCCGAAAGGAGGCCCGCCGCGAAGGTCGCGCGAACGCAAAGACCCAACATCAGAACCGGAATTGCCCCATGAAGCCGATTTGCCGCCAGCGGGGGCTCCCGTTGTTCCCGAACAAGTCCGGAAACTCCAGGTCGACGCCGATGTGATCGCCGTGCCCGACGGTGAACAGCACGCCGCCTTCCAGCGGAATCGCGTAGTTGTCACCGAACTTCTGCAGCGGTCCACTTAGCCCGCTGCCCACGAACGGCACGACGATGTTCGTCGCCTGAAAGTAGAACCAGAACGGCAGGTTGAGGCGGTCACCGTTCCCGTCGTTGCGGCGGTTGATGCCGAAGTAAAGGCTTGGGTCATAAACGAACGCGACGTTCGGAGCGAAGTTGGCACGCCCCAGCACGCCTATCTGCGCTCCCACCCAGATGTGTGGGTCTAGCTGATGAAGCGGTACTCCGGCGTGCAGATCGACTTCGTAGTTTCTGCCGTCCGCCAGCCCAATCACCGAACCGAAGCCCACGTCGTTGTAAGTGTCGCGAAACTTGGCGTTTTGCGCGCCGGTATTGAAGCGCGGCCCAGTCTCATGGGTGACACCGAGCATCACGTTGTCGCTGACGCCCCAAAAGAAATCGACCGGGAAGTTCACCGGCTTGAACGCCGAGTCTCGCGACATGTTGACGCGCATCAAGTCCGGGCGCGCGGGATCACCCGTGATCTCGAACCCGCCGCGCGGCAGCAGGAAGCTCTGCCGAGTCCATTCTTGCGCGTGCGCGGCGCGTGAAGAAAAACCAAGTGCGAGAAGCAGAGCCAGGCTGACGGTCTTGAGTGTGTTCACGGCGCCGGGAGGCTAACACTCAACCCGGCGCGCTTGGCAAGCCCTCTGTCAGCTCTCAGCCAAGGCAGGAACGCCTCAACCGGGGCTGAACATGATTGGGTAACTGACACTTACAATCCCGTTGTCGGGGGTCGGAAACGACAGTCCGTAAAACGCTTGCACGACGCACGAGACCACTCCGGAATCCGGGATGTCACTGCCGCCATTTTGCACGTTCGAAACACTGCCTTCGCGGCTGATCACGAAGCGCGCAGTGACGCGGCCCGTGAGGTTCGGATTGGAGCGCAGACCGTTCTCGTAGCACATGCGAAAACGGCCGTAATTCTGGCGCACGATGCGTTGCACGACCTCCGCCGGCAGTCTGCCGCTGACCGTGCTGACCCCGATGTGAATGATAGGCGCGCTCGTCTTGTGCTCGCGGCCCAGACGGCCCACGGAATTCCCGATGCCACTTGGCCCACAGTTGCCCGTCCCACACGTGCCGATGCCGCCGATGCCGACGCCGAGCCCATGCCCGCCGCCGCCGTTGTCGAGACCGGAGAGCCGCAAGCCGTTGCCTCCGGACTCGCCGATCTCGTCGCCGAACATGTTGCCTTCTGCGTCCGAGGAGTCGTGACCGAGCGCTTCGTTGCGAGCGAACGGCGAGCTCGTTCCGCCCGCGGAGCTCGACAAGGAACCGAGCAAGTCGATCATGCCGAAGGAACGCGCTGCGTCGATCATTTGGGCGCGCGACAACTCGGTGGTCGGCGAGTCGCCGCGCACCGCGGCGCGCCGATTCGTGACCGGGGCGTTTAGCTTGCCGAGAGCGCCTTCGCGACCGGCGGCGGCCTCCGCCGGCGCGCCCGGATCGGCGTTTTTCAGGCCCGACTCGTTCTTTTCGGCTTCTTCCTCGCGGTTGCGCTCGGCGTTCGCGCTCAAATACTGCTTCATCGTGTATAGGCGATCGCTATCGATGTCGTCGCCGTCGTTGAGGCCCATCGCCGGCATCCAAAACGCGAAACCCGCGAGCAGCGCAGCAGCGACCGTGAAACTGACACCGAACGCGGCGAGCACTGAACGATCCGCGCTCTGCAAACCCGCGCGCGGGGTGCGCTTGGCAGCCGGCACATTCGCGATGCGAAACTTCAAGCGACCGAATTGCAGCTCGACCACCGTCCCAGCGAGCAAGGCCACGCTGGCTGCATTGGTCGGGGCGAAGCCGTGGTCGCCACGCTGCTTGAGGTTGGCCGTGGCGCCCTCGGGAATGAGCACGTGAGCGGTGCCGCCACGCACTTCGACGAGGCGAACGCTGACAGTGCCCAGCTCTTGCGCCGGAACCTCGAAGTCCACCGGCTCATTCGGCGAGCCCTCACCAATCACGAAGCTCTCGGTCGGCGCTAGATGCCTCGCAAAAAGAATCGTCGAGCCCCACGTGCCCATGACCTCCACCGCCTCTGCCTCGGGCCGCTCGAATTCGCCCGGCTCGAGCGAGCCCTGCTTCCGCAGCACGTGCGTTGGCGCATCCGCCTCGTAGACGCGCGTCGGTTCGGCGCTCGCGAAGCTGAACGGCGGAGCCTGGTGTGGATTAATAGAACGGAAATCGGGGTGCACGCTTGCCATGGACGGAATCCTCCTGATGGTTCACGCGAGCGAAGCGTGCGTGTGAGCACCCCAGCGCAGGGCGCTAGTAGCGGGGCGCTCACTCACGGCGAAACCCTCGCCGCGGCAGCGTGTCGTTCGGTGTCGCCTAAACCGACAGCACTCCGCGCGCGGAAGTTCCGAAAATTCGGTAGCACCCCCAGACGGCGGGCAAACCCGCAACACGCTATGGCGGCGCTGAAACCAATGCGCTGATGTACACACATCGTGCGCAAGGCCTGTGTCCCCGCTCGCCGGGCCGGTTGCGGCCGGCACCGAGCACCGAGCACCGAGCACCAAGAAAGAGCGCCGAAAACGACCATCGAAAAGAGTGACGATACTGATCGGTCAGCGCGGCAGCGAACACCAATAAGGAGAGAACCGTGATACCCTAGAACAGAGGATCGAGAGCTTGTCCGAGGAAAAGCAGCCGTCACCGTACCTCCTCTCGGAGGATCCGGACGAGCGCACAGCCATCGTCAGCTTGTCGGAGCTGCGCAGCAGTCCGCGTAAGCAATCGAAGGATCGGCATCTCTTGGTTCGCGTCAAAGGCGCGGAGCTTGGGCGCGTGTCGCGCTTGCCGCCCGAACAGTTTCGCGTCGGTCGCAGCCAAGACTGCGAGTTGTGGCTCGGCGACGACGGCGTGAGTCGCAAGCACGCGCGTATCCTTCAAGAAGGCACGACATACCTGATCGAAGACACCGAGTCCGCCAACGGCACGTTCGTGCAAGGTCAGCGGGTGTCGCGCCAGGTGCTGCGCGACGGCGACGTGATCCAATTCGGACCAACCGCGGTGTTCCGCTACACGGTCACTGACGAGAGTCAGGAAGCGTTACTCCAGCAGCTATACGACGCGAGCGTCACCGACGCGCTGACTGGCGCGCACAACCGCGAGCACTTCGACACGCAGCTGCGCTCCGAATTGTCCTACGCGCGCCGTCACAAAGTGGAGGTGTCGCTGGCTTTCTTCGACGTCGACCACTTCAAGCGCGTGAACGACACCTATGGGCATCCCGCAGGGGACGCCGTGCTGGTCGCGCTCGCCAACACGATTCGAAACATGATCCGCAACGAGGACGTGTTCGCGCGTTACGGCGGCGAGGAATTTGCGCTGATCCTGCGCGGCATCGACTCCGCGGGGGCCAACACCGTCGGCGAGCGCCTGCGTGAGCGGATCGAGGCCATGCGAGTGCCGACCGACGCCGGCGAGCTGCGAGTGACCGTGAGCGTCGGGTGCTCCTCCTTCGCCGAGCTCGACGAAAAGACCCCGGAAGCGCTGGTCAGCACCGCCGACAAGCGGCTGTACGCCGCCAAGCATGCCGGCCGAAATCGCGTCGTCTCCCAAGGCTAGCCCGACGCCGCATTTTGTGTCTGTTTTGGGCAGGGACCCAAAACCTGAGGGTGGGGCCCCGCTGGATGACGCGCTTCGTGATCCACGGAGGGGGACACTCCAGCGGGGCCGGA
>DATCFJ010000767.1:0-26271 GCA_036509605.1 Polyangiaceae bacterium
GACTGCGCCTCGAGTGGCTCGCAATCGCGAAACTCAGTTCCGCCATCAGCGAGGGCGTCCAAGCGTTCGAGCAAATCCGTTTCGGCGATCAGTGGAAACAGCATCGCATTCTTGATACCCAGACACGTGCGATCGACGATCACGATCTCGGCCACTAGGAGGCCCCGGACGCGACGGGTCACCACCACCGTTACGAGCAGTGGCGACAGCTCAGTGTCGGGTGCGTCCAGTGATGCGCTGACCCAGGCAGGACCGAACGGCGCGCTTTGCGCCAAGCGCAGCAGGCTCGTGCCTTGATACTGCGCCTCGCGCTGACGGGCCTGCTTCTTGACCAAATCGCGCTTTTTGCGCGACTTCTCGAGCTTTTTCTGGCGCTTGCGATCGGCACCGGCCATGTCATTCGCCTCGCACTGTCGTGCGCGCTCGTCAATGGGGTCTGCGCCGGTCCCCTCGGGAAAAGGAGCAGCTCATGTTGGAGTGTTCCATCAGGCGCCCGGTCCTATCAACCTGGTACCGCTAACAACTCGAAGAGCCGAAGAGCCGACGTGAAGACGTAAGGATAGCTTCGCCCATTGGTCGGCTGAGAGTTGCCCCGATTTGGTGGACAGATTTGACTGCCTAAATCATGTCGGTGCGTTGGTCTCGAACTCGATGGGCGACACGTAGTCGTAGGTGCGAGTGGAGTCTGACGAGATTGTAATAGTTGTCGATATAGTTGGCTACGTCTTTCCGCGTCTTGCTCCGACTTTGCAGAGGGTGCACGGCGAGCACTTCCTTCTCGAGCGTCGCGAAGAACGACTCCGACACCGCGTTATCCCAACAGTCGCCCTTACGACTCATGCTCGGCCGTGCGCCAAGCTCGGTGAGCGCAGCGAGGTAGTCGTCGCTGCCATAGCGGCAATCGCGATCGGTGTGGTGGATCCAGCTCGCTTCCAAAGCGCGCGTCGCGCCGGCCATGCGCAAAGCCTCGAGCGCGAGCTCCGTGTCGATGCGGTCCGACATGGCCCAGCCGACGACTCGTCGCGAATAGAGGTCGAGCAGGACAGCCAGATAAAGCCACCCGTCAGTCGTCGGGATGTATGTGATGTCGCCCGCCAGCACGCAGTTGGGCGCGGGCACGGTGAAGTTGCGCTTCAGCAGATTCGGCGCGATGCGCTTCGTATGCCGCGAGTCGGTCGTCTTTCGAAAGCGGCGCGCCGTGTGGCCGCGGAGCCCGAGATTCCGCATTACGCGCGCGACGCGCTTCCTGCTGGGTCTTGGCCCTCGACGCCTGAGAGCGCGCCGAATGCGAGGCGCGCCGTATCGACCGCGATGCTCGTGAAAGACCTCTTTGACCTCGGCAGCGAGCGCAGCGTCGTCATTTGAGCGAGAGCTCGGCTTGGCGTGCAGCCACTTGTAGTACCCGCTGCGCGAGACCTGAAGAACGCGACAAGCCCGAGCCGCCGGGATGTTTGCCCTCTCCGCATGAATGAGCTCGAACACGGCTGGGCAAGCAACGAATGGAGTATCGGCGTCCTAGGTCGCCTCGCGTACGCGGCGACAAAATTCCAAGACGCGGGTACGAGCTACAGCCTACCGACTACCGCTCCCGGATTGCTCGCGACATTCACTTACAACTGAACCGATCCGGATGTCGCACCGTTTCGGCTGCAAAGCGACCTCGCCGCTCGACAACGCTCGGTTCGCACAACCCGAGTCAACCTCGAGCCGACCCAATCAGCGCGAGAATGTCCAAGCCCGGGCGGTTCGGGCAATCTGGAGGATACTTGGAGTCGCAGGCATGATTACGAAGAAGGACCTGGAAACCCTATCGGAGATTCGTCTGGATGACGCCGTCCAACTTTTCCAAATGGCCAGGTATTCCGCCGCGTACTACCTCTCGGGCTACGCAATCGAGCTCGGCATCAAGGCTTGCATCGCGGGCCTCTTTCAATCCAACACGATCCCCGAAAAATCATTCGTGAACGCGGTGTACTCTCACAGGCTGGACGAGTTGCTCGGTCTCACCGGGATCAAGAGAGAGTTCCAAGACGACATGAGAAACGATCCCGCCCTATCGGCTGCATGGGGCGTGGCAAGCAAATGGACCGAGACGAGCCGGTACAGCATGTGGGATCAATTCGCAGCTGCAAGCATGATCGACGCCGTCGGAGATCAACAGCACGGAGTGCTTCAATGGCTGAAGAAACATTGGTAGAGAGTGTCGTGACGGACTCAATCAAGCTGGTCGAAGAGCTCGACAGAGTCGGCGACAATCCGAGGAATGCGCTCTGGTACTTCTTCTCCGATGCAGAGGAGTGGCGGCTCTTGATAGCAGGACCGTCGTTTGACCAGCTCCTCCCAAAGGACGAAGGTCTGGCGTACCAGAAGATTGCCAAGGCAATTACCGCAGCAGCCCTCGACTCCTTGACGATCGCTGATGTCAAGCTCGTCAGGACCGACGACGTAGTCTTGGCCGCTACACGATTTGTTCTGAAGACACGAGCCGATGGCGTGGTGCGCGCGCATTTCCGCGACAACACTTTCAACGGCATCTATGTGAAGGAAATGCTCGTCCTTCGAGCAGCATGAGCGAAACACCCATGTGAGTGGCTCGGTGCTCGACGCCACGAACCGTGACGATCAACGAGCACAAGAAAACGGCCACCCGAGTTTCCTCGAGCGGCCGTTCCTGACTCCGCCAGGCGGAGTGCTCTGTTTCGCTTACTCGTCGCCGACGGCCGACGAGAGCTCAGCCGGTGTAACGCGCGTGAACGTCGGAGGCGCGTAGGTCGGGCTCTTCTCGTCGAGTACGACCTGCAGGCGCTTGTACGCGGGCAGACCGGTGCCGGCCGGGATGAGGCGACCCATGATGACGTTCTCCTTGATGCCGCGGAGATCGTCGGTTTTGCCGCAGATGGCGGCTTCCGTGAGCACCTTGGTGGTCTCTTGGAAGGACGAGGCCGAGATGAAGGACTCAGTGGAGAGCGAAGCCTTGGTGATACCGAGCAACATCGGCTCGGCAACGGCAGGCTGACCACCGCGTTCCATCACGCGCGCGTTGTCGCGCTCGAACACGTACTTCTCGACCTGCTCGTCGACCAAGAAGTTCGTGTCACCGACCTCCTTGATGCGAACGCGGCGCAGCATCTGACGCACGATGGCTTCGATGTGCTTGTCGTTGATACCGACGCCCTGCAGGCGGTAAACCTGCTGGATTTCGTTCACGAGCCAAGCCGCCAGCTCCTTCTCGCCCTTCACGCGCAAGATGTCGTGCGGGTTCGCCGGTCCGTCCTGCAGCGGGTCGCCAGCGCGGACGTGATCGCCCGGTTGCACCTGGATGTGCTTGCCCTTCGGAATCAGGTATTCGCGACCTTGATCCGGGAGCAACCCACCGTCGATGCCGAACGGTGTAATCACGACCTTGCGCTTGCCCTTGGTGTCCTTGCCGAACGAAACGATGCCGTCGATCTCGCTGATGATGGCGTGATCTTTGGGCTTACGGGCTTCGAACAGCTCGGCGACGCGAGGCAAACCACCGGTAATGTCCTGCACCTTCGTGGTGTCGCGCGGGATCTTGGCGATCGCTTCACCGGGGGTGATGTGCTCGCCTTCCATGCACACGATGTTCGCGCCCACGGGTAGCAAGTAGCGGGCGTCCAAGTCCGTGTTCGGGAGCTTGACCGGTTCGCCCGTTTCCGCGTCGATGATCGCGATGCGCGGGCGGAGATCCGCGGCGCGCGACTCGACCACGATCTTGCGGGAAAGACCGGTAACTTCGTCGACCTTCTCGATCACCGTGACGCCTTCGACGAGATCGCCGAACTGCACTACGCCGCCGACCTCGGTCAGAATCGGAGCCGCGAAGGGATCCCATTCGGCCACGATCTGCCCGGCTTCGACGCGCCCACCATCGGTGGTCTTGAGCACCGCGCCGTACAACAGGCGGTGATGCTCGCGCTCGCGACCGGTGTCGTCCATGACCACGAGCTCGCCGTGGCGATTCATCAGCACGACGCTACCGTCGTGTTTCTTCGTCAACTGGGCGTTCTTGAGGTGCACGGTGCCCTCAGTGCGCGTCTCGAGCGAGCTCTGCTCGATCTTGCCGCGCGCTGCAGCGCCGCCGATGTGGAAGGTACGCATCGTGAGCTGCGTGCCCGGCTCGCCGATCGACTGCGCAGCGATGATGCCGACAGCCTCGCCGATGTTGACACGGTAACCACGGGCCAAGTCGCGGCCGTAGCACAGTGCACATACGCCGCGGCGCGTCTGGCAGGTGAGCACCGAGCGGATGACGACCTCTTCGATGCCCGCGTTCTCGATCGAATCGACACGCGCCTCGTCGAGCTCGGTGTTGCCTTCGACGATGATCTCGCCCGTGAGGGGGTCGACCACGTCTTCCAGCACTACGCGACCCAGGATGCGGTCGCCCAAGGGCTGAATGACTTCGCCGGCTTCTTCCAGCTTGGCGACGCGGATGCCGTCGAGCGTGCCGCAATCGAACTCGGCCACGACCGCGTCCTGCGCCACGTCGACGAGACGCCGCGTGAGGTAGCCGGAGTTCGCCGTCTTGAGCGCGGTATCGGCGAGACCCTTACGGGCGCCGTGCGTCGAGACGAAGTACTGCAGCACGGTGAGACCTTCACGGAAGTTCGCCGTGATGGGCGTCTCGATGATCTCGCCGGAGGGCTTGGCCATGAGACCGCGCATCGCGGCGAGCTGGCGCATCTGCTGTGGGGAACCACGAGCACCAGAGTCAGCCATGATGTAGATCGGGTTGAAGCTGGAATCTTCGACCTGTTCTTGCGTCTCGGGGTCGGTCATGACTTCGCGGCCGATGCCGCCCATCATTTCTTCCGCGACGCGGTCGGCAACGCCGGCCCAGATGTCGATGATCTTGTTGTAGCGCTCGCCGTCCGTGATCAGACCTTCTTGGTACTGATCGACCACCTTCTCGAGCTCGGCCTGCGCCGCGTCCACGAGGTCCTTCTTCTTGGCCGGGATGACCATGTCATCCATGCACACCGAAATACCTGCGGTGGTGGCGAAGCTGAAGCCCAAGGTGCGCAAACGATCCGCGAGGAGCACCGTCTCCTTGTTGCGGTGCTTGCGGTAGCAGATGTCGATCAAGGAGCTCAGCGCCTTCTTGTTCAACACCTTGTTGGCGTAGTCGAACGGCAGACCTTGCGGCAAAACCTCGCTGATCAGCACGCGACCGACGGTCGTCTGCACCAGCTTGGTGTCGTGGTTGCCGTCGTCGTCGATGTCGGTGATGCGCACCTTGATCGAAGCGTGCAAGTCGACGACGCCGTTGTCGTAGGCCATGCGCACCTCTTCGGGTGAGCTGAAGACACCGCGCAAGTAACCGACGATGGACTTCGACTTCTCGTCGTAAGTCATCGTGTTCTCACGGTGGCTGCCCTCTACGAAGCGACGCATACGAGTCGCGTAGTAGAGCCCGAGCACGATATCCTGCGTCGGGTTGATGATCGGACGACCGCTCGCCGGCGAAAGGATGTTGTTCGTGCTCATCATGAGCACGCGCGCTTCCATCTGCGCTTCGATGGACAGCGGCACGTGCACCGCCATCTGATCGCCGTCGAAGTCGGCGTTGAACGCCGCGCACACCAGCGGGTGGAGCTGGATGGCCTTGCCTTCGATCAGCACCGGCTCGAACGCCTGGATGCCCAGGCGATGCAGGGTCGGGGCGCGGTTCAGCAGCACCGGGTGCTCGCTGATGACCTCGTCCAAGATGTCCCAAACCTCGGGGCGCTCTTTCTCCACCATCTTCTTCGCAGACTTGATGGTGTTGACGTAACCGCGCTCTTCGAGCTTGTTGTAGATGAACGGCTTGAACAGCTCGAGCGCCATCTTCTTGGGTAGCCCGCACTGGTGCAGCTTCAGCGTCGGACCGACGACGATCACGGAACGACCCGAGTAATCGACGCGCTTGCCGAGCAAGTTCTGGCGGAAGCGGCCTTGCTTGCCCTTGAGCATGTCGCTCAAGCTCTTTAGCGGGCGCTTGTTGGGACCAGTGATGGTCTTGCCACGGCGACCGTTGTCGAACAGGGCGTCCACCGCTTCTTGCAACATGCGCCGCTCGTTACGGATGATGATTTCCGGGGCGTTCAACTCGAGCAAGCGCTTGAGGCGGTTGTTCCTGTTGATCACGCGACGGTACAGATCGTTCAAATCGGAGGTCGCGAAGCGGCCACCGTCGAGCGGCACGAGCGGACGGAGATCCGGCGGCAAAACCGGGATCACCGACAGCATCATCCACTCCGGGCGGTTCCCGGAGCCGCGGAACGCTTCCACGACCTTCAGGCGCTTGGCGTACTTCTTACGCTTGGCTTCCGACGTCGAGGTGCGCATGTCCGAACGGAGCTGCTCGGCCAGCGAATGGACGTCCACGCGCTTGAGCATCTCGATCACGGCTTCGCCGCCCATACCGGCTTCGAAGCGCTCGTCGCCGTACTCCTCGAGCAGCTGCGCGTAGCGATCTTCCGTCAGCAATTCGCCGCGCTCGAGCGGTGTCTCGCGTGGATCGATCACGATGTACGCTTCGCAATACAGGACCTTTTCCAGGTCCTTGAGCGTGATATCGAGGATGTTACCGATGCGCGACGGCAGGCTCTTCAGGAACCAGATGTGCGCAACGGGCGTGGCCAAATTGATGTGGCCGAGGCGCTCACGGCGCACCTTCGACTGAATCACTTCGACGCCGCACTTCTCGCACACGATGCCGCGGTGCTTCATGCGCTTGTACTTGCCGCAGATGCACTCGTAGTCCTTCACCGGGCCAAAGATCTTGGCGCAAAACAGACCGTCACGTTCCGGTTTGAACGTGCGGTAATTGATGGTCTCCGGCTTCTTTACTTCGCCGTGGGACCATTCCCGGATCTTCTCCGGGCTCGCGAGCGAAATGCGCATGGCCGAGAAAGACAGCGGATCTTTCGGCTTCTCGAAAAAAGAGAAAATGTCACGCATCAGAGGGCTCCTCGTTTCAGACTTACGAGCGAAAAACTTGGGAAACTTTGGGGATTCGTCACGCGCCGTTAGTTTTGGGGGTGGAGCCCCAAAACTTGGGGGTGGGGCCCCGCTGAAGTCATTTCAGCGGGGCGGGGGCTGAGCCCCCGATGACAGCGAAGGCGACCGCGGTGGAGGCTAGTCCTCCGCTGCCGTTGCCGGGTCTTTGGCAGAGGCTTCGATCAGCTCGACGTTCAGGCAGAGCGATTGCAGCTCTTTGATCAAGACGTTGAAGCTCTCCGGCAACCCGGCCTCGAGCGCGTACTCACCCTTGACGATGGATTCGTACATGCGCGTGCGGCCTTGGACGTCGTCGCTCTTCACGGTCAGGAACTCCTGCAGCGCGTAGGCCGCGCCGTAGGCTTCCATCGCCCAGACTTCCATTTCACCCAGGCGCTGACCGCCGAACTGCGCTTTGCCGCCGAGCGGTTGCTGGGTGACGAGCGAGTACGGGCCGATCGAACGAGCGTGGATCTTGTCGTCGACCAAGTGGTGGAGCTTGAGCATGTACATCACGCCCACGGTCACATCCTGGTCGAACACCTCGCCCGTGCGACCGTCGAACAGAATCGACTGGCCGGAAGTCGCGCGCCCGGCGCGCGACAGCATCTTCTTGATGTCGGATTCCGCGGCGCCGTCGAACACGGGCGAACCGAAGAACAGACCGCGCTTGAGCTTCCGGGCCAGGGAGAAGACCTCCTCGTCGTTCATGCCCTTCATCAGCTTGGTGAAGGGCTTGTCGTGGTCGTAGACCTCGATCAGGCGCGTCCGGATCTTGTCCGCGCTGAACTTCTCGTCGAGCATGGTCTCGATCCCGCGACCGATCTCACGTGCACCCCAGCCGAGGTGCGTCTCGAGGATCTGCCCGACGTTCATGCGGCTCGGCACGCCGAGCGGGTTCAGCACGATGTCGACCGGAGTACCGTCTTCGAGATACGGCATGTCCTCTTCCGGCAGGATGCGGCTAACCACACCCTTGTTGCCGTGACGACCGGCCATCTTGTCGCCGACCTGGAGCTTCCTCTTGATGGCGATGTACACCTTCACCATCTTGATGACGCCCGGGGGCAGTTCATCACCACGGCTCAGGCGGTCAATCTTCTCGTGGAAGTGCTCTTCGCGCTCTTTGAGGAGCTTCTCCAAATCCGAGAGCAGCGAACCGACCTCTTCGGTGCCGTTCTCGATCGGGATTTCGCCCCAGTGCTTACGCGGCACCTCGTCGAGCTGGGCGTCGTCGAGCACGACGCCCTTGTTCAAGAGCACCTTGCCCTTGTCGTCGACGAGCTTGCCTGCGGTGGTCTTGCCGCCGAGCACGCGCTTGATCTTGCGGAAGAACGAGTCCCGCAGAATCTTCATTTCCTCGTCGCGTGAACGCTCGAGCTTGGCGCGCTCCTGGTCTTCGATGGCCTTCGCGCGCTCGTCCTTTTCTGTGCCTTTGCGCGAGAAAATCCGAGCGTTGATCACGATGCCGGTGACGCCCGGCGGGACTTTGAGCGAGCTGTCTCGCACGTCCCCGGCCTTTTCGCCGAAAATGGCTCGCAAGAGCTTCTCTTCAGGAGAGAGCTGGCTCTCGCCTTTGGGAGTGATCTTGCCGACCAGGATGTCGCCCGGCTTCACCTCGGCGCCAATGCGCACCACGCCCGCGTCGTCGAGGTCTTTTAGGGCCTCTTCGCCGACGTTCGGGATGTCCTTCGTGATCTCTTCCTTACCCAGTTTGGTATCACGGGCAACGCACTCGAATTCCTCGATGTGTACCGAGGTGTACACGTCCTCTTTCGCGATGCGCTCGCTGACGAGGATCGAGTCTTCGAAGTTGTAGCCCTGCCAGGGCATGAACGCGACGACCACGTTCTGACCGAGTGCGAGCTCGCCCATGTCCGTTGCGGGACCGTCGGCGAGCACGTCGCCCTTCTTCACCACTTCGCCAGGTCGAACGATCGGCTTCTGGTTGTAGCAGGTGCTCTGGTTGGAGCGCTGGTACTTGGTCAGGTGATAGATGTCCGGCACCTGATCGCCCTCGCCCGACGTAGCGCGAACGACGATGCGTTCGGCGTCCACGCCTTCGACGATACCTTCACGCCGCGCGATGACACATACGCCGGAGTCGATCGCAACGCGACCTTCCATGGCGGTGCCGACGAACGGAGCTTCGGTGCGGACGAGCGGCACGGCCTGGCGCTGCATGTTCGCGCCCATGAGTGCGCGGTTCGCGTCGTCGTGCTCCAAGAAGGGCACGAGCGCCGCTGCAACGCTCACCATCTGGTTCGGCGCGACGTCCATCAGCTGAATCTGATCCGGGACCGCCATGCGGAAGTCGCCGTTCAAACGCGCGCTGACCAAGTTGTCGACGAACTTCTTCTTGTCGTCGAGGTCGGCACTCGCTTGCGCGATGTACTTGCCTTCCTCTTCGAGGGCGCTGAACCACTGCACGTTCTCGCTGACCTGACCACCGCCGACGGCGCGGTACGGCGTCTCGACGAAGCCATACTCGTTCACCCGCGCAAAGCAGGAGAGCGAAGCGATCAGACCGATGTTCGGACCTTCCGGCGTCTCGATCGGGCAGATACGACCGTAGTGCGTGGCGTGTACGTCGCGCACCTCGAAACCGGCGCGCTCACGAGTCAAACCGCCCGGTCCGAGCGCAGACAAGCGACGCTTGTGCGTCACTTCGCTGAGCGGATTGGTCTGATCCATGAACTGCGAGAGCTGCGAGCTACCAAAGTACTCTTTGACCACCGCGCCGACGGGCTTGGCGTTGATCAAATCGTGCGGCATCAGCGTGTCGATTTCTTGCGACACGCTCATGCGCTCTTTGATGGCGCGCGCCATGCGAACCAGACCGATGCGGTACTGATTCTCCATCAGCTCGCCGACCGCGCGCACGCGGCGGTTGCCGAGATGGTCGATGTCGTCGACCGAACCGCGCCCGTTCTTGAGCTCGATCAGGTGACGCACCGTCTCCAGGATGTCGCCGGGCGAGAGCACGGTTTGCTCCAAGCTCGGCTTCTGCTCCTCGGGCATGTCGCGGTAGAACTTGTAGTTCAGCTTGAGGCGACCGACCGTCGACAGGTCGTAGCGCTCCATGTTGAAAAACAGGTTGTGAAACAGCTGCTTAGCCGTCTCGAGCGTTGGCGGATCACCCGGGCGCAGGCGCCGGTAGATCTCCATGATCGCGTCTTCGGTCGTCTTCACCTTGTCGGCGATCAGCGTGTCCCGCAGGTACGGACCGACATTCAGACCGTCGATGAACAGCACCTTGAACTCGACCACGTCCGCTTGGCGCAAACGATCAAGGGTGATTTCGGTCACCTCTTCGTTGCACTCGAGCAGAATCTCGCCGGTTTCCTTGTCGACGACGTCTTCCGCGCTGACCTTGCCGATTAGGTCGGCAGTTTCAGAGGGCAAACGATCGAGATCGGCTTCCTTGAGCTTCTTGATCGCAACGCGGGTAAACTTGGTGTTCTTCTTGACGACGACTTCTTGGCCGACCTTGATGTCGCGCGTGGCGCGCTGACCGGGGAGCAGGTCGTACTCGATGCTCTTCGAGATCTTGCCGCCCTTTTCCAGGTACACGGTCTCGGTCGAGTAGAAGTAGTTGAGCAGCTCTTGCGTGCTGTAACCGAGCGCGCGAAGCAGCACGGTCGCGTGCATCTTGCGACGGCGGTCGATGCGCACGTACATGATGTCCTTGTGGTCGAACTCAAAGTCGAGCCAAGAACCGCTGTACGGAATGACGCGCGCTGAATAGAGCAATTTTCCGCTGGAGTGCGTCTTGCCCTTGTCGTGGTCGAAGAACACGCCCGGGCTACGGTGGAGCTGCGACACGACGACGCGCTCGGTACCGTTGATGATGAAGGTGCCGGTCTCGGTCATTAGCGGGATTTCACCGAAGTAGACCTCCTGCTCCTTGATGTCGCGCACGATGCGCTCGCCACCCTCGCGGGTGTCGTAGACCATGAGCTGCGTCGTGACCTTGATCGGAGCCGCAAACGTCATGCCGCGCTGGCGGCACTCATCGACGTCGTATTTCGGCTTCTCGAGGTTGTACGACACGTACACGAGCTCGCTCGTGCCGTCGAAATCCTTGATCGGAAAGACGCTCCGGAAGACCTCTTCCAACCCGATCTCCTTCCGCTCTCGCGGAGAGGTGTCAGATTGCAAGAATTTGTCATAGCTCGACTTCTGGATGTCGATGAGATTCGGGATCTCAACAATCGACTCCACACGGCCAAGGTTCATCCGATGTCGAAAGTTCGACTGGACTTTTGACGCCATGCTTCAGTACCTCCAAAACACACCTTCGCGGATACGACACACCCGTGTCGTCCCGCGAGGCGCCTAACCGATCACGCTCGCTACAAGATTGCCCGGGCCGCAATAAAGAGGCCCGAGCACAGAAGTTGAATTAGCTGGCTGCGACAACGGAGGTTACTTGACCTCCACCTTTGCGCCGGCGGCTTCGAGCTTCTTCTTGATGTCTTCGGCTTCGTCCTTGCCGACGCCTTCTTTGATCGCCTTCGGGGCGCCTTCGACCAGGTCCTTGGCTTCTTTGAGGCCGAGGGCCGTGATCTCACGGACCGCCTTGATGACGTTGATCTTGTTCGCACCGGCATCCGCGAGGATGACGTTGAACTCGGTCTTCTCTTCAGCGGCAGCAGCCGGAGCAGCACCACCAGTGGCTGCGACGGCAACCGGAGCCGCACTGACCCCCCACTTCGTCTCGAGCGTCTTGACGAGCTCGGCGATTTGGATGACGGGGAGGTTCGAGAGGTATTCGACGACCTGTTCAGAAGAAATATCAGCCATTTTTCAACTCCAGCGGGCTTGCCCGAATAAACGCCAAACTCAGAAGGGGGGCACTCCTCCAGGCTTGGCAAAATCTAAAAATCGTTTGGTTTGGTTTCAGTGACGGGGTGTTAGCCGCCATCCTTGCGCTGCTTGGCAGCCAGGACACCGGCGAATTGCGTGGCGGGCGCGGCCAGCAAACGTACGAACGTCTGCATCGGCGCCATGAACGTCGCGAGCAGCATGCTGCGGGCTTCGTCCTTGTTGGGCAGAGTGGCCAGTTGATCGGCGACCGCTTTCGGGCCGAGCACTTGACCTTCGAGAAGACCAGCTTTGATCTTGAGCTTCTCGTTCTCCTTCATGAACTCCTTGACCGCGCGCGCTGCCGCGCTCGGTTCTTCGAAGCTCCACGCCACGCCCGTCATCCCGCGCAGTGCGGAATTGAGGCCGGGTGCCCAACTGTGATCAGCCAGCGCTTTTTGCACCAGCTTGTTCTTCACGACCTTGTATTCCACGCCCTTGGCGCGAAACACGTCGCGAAGCTTGCTGACTTCGCCGACGGTCATGCCGGTAAAGTCGAGGAACACGGCCGAGCTCATCTTGCTGAACTGGGCCTTGAGGGTCTCGATGGCTTCCGCCTTTTGAGTGCGTTCCATCAGGATTCATCCTCCGACTTGGCAACGACGGTCGTGGTGTCGATACGGAAGCCGAGGCCCATCGTCGTCGACAGCGTGATGCTGCGCAGATAGATACCCTTGGCCGTGGACGGCTTCTTGGCGAGAAGCTCACCAATCAGCGCCATCGCGTTCTCGGACAGCTTGGTCGAGTCGAACGACTTCCGACCGATCCGGCAGTGAACCACGCCCGCTTTGTCGACGCGGTACTCGACTTTGCCGGCCTTGGCTTCCTTGACCGCGTTCTTCACGTCGAACGTGACCGTACCGACCTTGGGGTTCGGCATCAGACCGCGCGGACCGAGCACGCGACCGAGCTTACCGACGGCGCCCATCAGGTCAGGCGTCGCGATCACGCGGTCGAAGTCGAGAAAGCCTTCTTGCACCTTGGCCACGAGGTCGTCGCCACCGGCAACGTCCGCGCCTGCTTCGAGGGCTTCCTTCTCTTTTTCACCGCGCGCGAACACGAGCACTCGCACGGTCTTTCCAGTTCCGTTGGGCAGCACGATAGCGCCGCGCACCATTTGATCGGCGTGCTTCGGGTTCACACCCAAGCGCACCGCGACATCCACACTCTCGTCGAACTTGGCGAACGCCATCGACTTCACGAGCGACACCGCCTCGTCGACGGTGTACCGCTTCGTAAGATCGGCTTTGGCGAGCGCTGCTGCTCGATTTTTTGCTGTTTTTGGCATTATTTAGCGTCTTTCGACTCCTGGGATCAGTCAGCCGTGCGGGCTAGCCGCCTGGCTGGTGTCCAGTATCTGGGTAGCTGGTGGGTGAAGTAAGTCGCGCTCAGGCGACGACATCCACGCCCAGGCTCTTGGCCGTACCGGCGATGCTGCGCGAAGCGGCTTCGAGGTCGGTGGTGTTCATGTCGTTCAGCTTCTCTTTGGCGACCGCGCGGATCTGAGCCATCGTGATCGTGCCGACCTTGATCTTGTTCGGCTCCTTCGAACCCGAGCCCGGCTTCTTGCCGGAGGGCAGCCCTAGCGCCTTCTTGATCAAGACGCTCGCCGGCGGCGACTTCATGATGAAGGAGTACGAGCGGTCCGCGTACACCGTGATCACGACCGGGATGATGGTGTCACCCAGTGGTGCGCTGCGCGCGTTGAAGTCCTTGCAGAACGCCATGATGTTGACGCCGTGCTGACCAAGCGCGGGGCCTACCGGCGGCGACGGGTTCGCCTTGCCTGCCGAGAGCTGGAGCTTGATGTAACCTGTGATTTTCTTTTTGGCACTCATGACGGTGTGTCCTTGCGAAAAGCTTCGAAACTACCCAACTGGGTAGGCCTCAGCGTTTCTCCACATGTGAGAAGTCGAGCTCGACCGGCGTAGGCCGACCGAAGATGCTGACCATGACCTTGAGCTTCTGCTTGTCCGGCTTGACCTCTTGGACGGTCCCGGAAAAGTTCGCGAACGCTCCGACGACGACTCGAACTTCGTCGCCCTCCACGAATTGATGACGGGGCTTTGGTTTGACCGCGCCCTCGACGATGCCTTTGCGCAGATCCTCGATGTGCGGCGGCTTCACCTCTTGGGGCCGCTGGTTTCCAATGAAACCGGTGACCTTCGGCGTGTCCTTCACGAGATGCCAGATGGTCTCGCTCATCTCCATCTCGACGAACACGTAGCCGGGGAAGCTCGTCTTGGTCTTGAGGCGCTGCTTGCCGTCTTTGCCGGAGTCGGTGACGGTCTCAGCGGGGATCATGATCTCGCCGAACTTGTCTTCCATCCGGTGCTGACGGATGCGCTCTTGCAAGGCCGATTTGACCTTGTTTTCATAGCCAGAATAAGTGGTCACGACGTACCACTTCTTCCCGGCCGAAGGCGCGGGCATATCAGAGGAGGCTTCAGCCACGGCAGTTTCCGGTTCGGTAGTCATGCTCCGTACACCCACGTCGTGAGAAAACTCCAAAAACGATCGAGAACCGCGACGTACACCGCAGCGATCGCACTTGCGACGATCACTACGAGCGTGCCGTTCATCACGGCTTCGCGATTCGGCCAGCTCACCTTGGACAGCTCGGTGGCCACTTCGTCAGCCCAGGTCCGAACGCCTTCGCGGCGATACGCCTGTAGCACGCCCACGACGCCAAGCACGGCCCCACCCGCCATGCAGTACGTTTCGCGCTGTTCTTCCGAGAAAGCAACTAGCTGGGGAAGAGCCTTGACTGCTGCCGGCCACTCGGCCAGGTGCGTCCAGGCGCCGCCGAGCATCTTGCTACCTAAAAAGGCGGCCAAAATTCCAGCGGCAAAGAATGCGGCATGAACGTATTTCTGGGCACCCAAGTTGCCCGCCGAGCCACGCTCTTCGACGTCATCAGCGTTCTCGCCCTTGGCCGCACCAAGGGCGAGTTGGCCCGGCACCTCCAGCTCGGAGGGACCCGCGGACAGATCAAGGGCGTCCGCGGATTCAGCTTCCGCGCGCTCTTTTTCGTCTTTTTCGTCCACGATTGCCATGAAACCTCTGAGAAAACCGAGAAACCGATCGGGCAGGGGCGGAGAGACTCGAACTCCCGACCGGTGGATTTGGAATCCACTGCTCTACCAACTGAGCTACACCCCTAGGGTTGGACGCCTGTTACCGCGCCCCCTTCGGGTAAACCGCCCGAAAGCTTACTTACCTTCTACGTGCACCGTGTGTAAGTTGCAGACATTGCAGAATTTTTTGAGGGTTAGCGCGGTGTCGTCCGAGCGGGGCGACTTGGTCGTTTTGTAGTTCCGGGTCGAACAGACTGAGCAGCACAGCGCGATCGGTATTCGGCGGACATGCTGCTCCTTCTCAGAGCGTTTGGTCATGGCCGCCTGCCCAATCATTCGATGATCTTGGTGACGACGCCGGCACCAACGGTCTTGCCGCCTTCGCGGATCGCGAAGCGCATTTGCTCTTCGAGGGCGACGGTGGTGATGAGCTCGACTTCAACGGTCACGTTGTCGCCCGGCATTACCATCTTGACGCCCTCGGGCAGCATCACCGAACCCGTCACGTCGGTCGTGCGGATGTAGAACTGAGGCCGGTAGTTGGTGAAGAACGGCGTGTGACGACCGCCCTCTTCCTTCTTCAGCACGTACACCTCGCCAGTGAACTTCTTGTGAGGCTTGATCGAACCCGGCTTGGCCAAAACCTGGCCGCGCTCGATGCCCTCTTTCTCAATGCCGCGCAGCAGACAACCCACGTTGTCGCCGGCTTGGCCTTCTTCCATCTGCTTACGGAACATCTCCACGCCCGTGCAAACTGACTTCGTCAGCTTGTCGAAGCCGATGATCTCGACCTCTTCGTTGATCTTGATCTTCCCGCGCTCGATGCGGCCCGTCGCCACAGTCCCGCGCCCCTTGATCGAGAACACGTCTTCAACGGCCATCAAGAACGGCTTGTCGATCTCGCGTACAGGCTCAGGGATCTCGACGTCCAGCGCGTCCAGCAAGTTCGTGATCGTCGCTTCCCACTTCGGGTCGCCGTTCAGAGCAGGCAACGCCGCCCCGTGAACCACCTTCGCGTTGTCGCCGTCGAATTGGTACTTGCTCAGTAGCTCGCGGACTTCCATCTCCACCAGCTCGAGCATTTCCTTGTCTTCGACCGCGTCGCACTTGTTCAGGAACACCACGATCTTCGTCAGACCAACCTGGCGCGCCAAGAGCACGTGCTCGCGCGTCTGCGGCATCACGCTGTCCAATGCGCTCACCACCAGGATCGCGCCGTCCATCTGCGCGGCCCCGGTGATCATGTTCTTGATGTAGTCCGCGTGGCCCGGGCAATCGACGTGCGCGTAGTGACGCTTCGCCGTCTCGTACTCCACATGGCTCACCGCGATCGTTACCGTCTTCGTCTCGTCACGTACAATCCCGCCCTTGGCGATGTCAGCGTACTTGATCTCTTTCGCGAGACCCTTCTTCGACTGAACCTTCACCAGCGCGGCCGTCAACGTCGTCTTGCCGTGATCGATGTGACCGATCGTCCCGACGTTTACGTGCGGTTTCGTTCGTACGAACTTTTCCTTAGCCATTACTAAACCGAGCTCCTTAACTTTTCCGTATTTTCCAGCGGGAATTTTCTTGAAGAATCTTCAGCAGGCGTCCGCGCGTGTCTCTCGACTGACCAGGCGGCAGGCGCCTGGGGTCGCCAGTCTTTTGTTTTGGGTCGTGCCCGCTGCTTCCGATCGTGATCTGATCCTGCCAAAGACTTCTTGCGCTATCTCAATTGGTTCCGCGAATTCTCGCGACGATCTCTTCTTGCACCGGGGCCGGTGTCGGCTCGTAGTGCGAAAACTGCATGGTGTACGTCGCGCGTCCCTGCGTTTTGCTGCGCAGGTCCGTGGAGTAACCGAACATGGTGGCCAGGGGGACCTCGGCCGTAACGACCTGGGTGTTCTTGCCGCGCTGGCTCATGCCTTGGATCTTGCCGCGACGCGAGTTCAGATCGCCGATCACGTCACCTAAATTCGAGTCTGGGGCCACGACCTCGACGGCCATGACCGGCTCCAAGACGTGGATCCCTGCCCGCTTCGCGCCGTCCTGGAACGCCATCGAGGCCGCGACCTCGAAGGCAGGACCGGAAGAATCGACCTCGTGGTAGCTGCCGTCGTACAGGCGAGCCTTGACGTCGTTCACCGGGAAGCCGGCCAAAACGCCGCGGCCCATGGCCTCGCGGATGCCTTTTTCAATCGACGGAACGAACTCTTTCGGGATGATGCCGCCGACCAGCGCGTTCTCGAATACGAAGCCGCTGCCGCGTTCCCCCGGCTCGATCTCGATTTTGACGTGGCCGTACTGACCGTGACCGCCCGATTGGCGAATGAATTCGCCCTCCGCGGTGGCCTTCTTGCTGATGGCCTCGCGGTAGGAAACCTCGGGCTTGCCGACGTTGGCCTCGACCTTGAACTCGCGCCGCAGACGGTCGACGATGATCTCCAGGTGGAGCTCGCCCATACCGGCGATGATGGTCTGGCCCGTCTCTTCGTTCGTGTACGTGCGGAAGGACGGATCTTCGTAGGCGAGCTTGCCGAGGCTGATGCCGAGCTTGTCCAGATCAGCCTGGGTTTTAGGCTCGATGGCGATCGAGATCACGGGCTCCGGAAACACCATCTTCTCGAGGATGATGGGCGCTTTTTCGTCGCACAGCGTGTCGCCGGTGCGCGTGTCGCGTAGGCCGACGGCCGCGTAAATGTTGCCGGAGTGGCACTCTTTGAGCTCTTCGCGCTTGTTGGCGTGCATCCGCAGGATGCGCCCGAGGCGCTCACGCTTGCCGCGCGACGAATTGAGCACGCTGGTGCCGCTCGACAGCTGCCCCGAGTAGACACGGAAGAACGTTAGGTTGCCGACGAACGGGTCGTTGGCGATCTTGAACGCGAGCGCCGCAAACGGCGCGTTGTCGTCGGCCTGGCGCTCGAGAGTCTTGCCCTCTTTGTTCGGGTCGAGACCGGTGACCGGCGGAATGTCGAGCGGGGAAGGCAGGAAGTTCACGACCGCGTCCAGCAGCATCTGCACGCCCTTGTTCTTGAAGGCGGAGCCGCAGAACACGGGCACGAACTTGAAGCCAACGACGGCCTTGCGAATTGCCACGTAAATCTCGTCGTTGGAGACATCGCTGGAGCGGCCGTCCAAGAACTTCGCCATGATGGCGTCGTCCATATCCGCGCAGGCTTCGATCATCTGCTCACGCAGCTCAGCGCACTTCTGCTTGATATCAGCAGGGATCGGCTGCCACGCGTACTTCGCGCCGAGCGAGTCATCGTCGAAGATGGCAGCTTCCATCCGGATCAAGTCGACGATACCGCGGTGGTCCTCTTCCTGACCGACGGGCCATTGGATCGGCACCGGGGTGACACCCAGGCGATCCTTCATCGAGTCCAGATTCATCTGGAAATCGGCGCCCGTTTTGTCGAGCTTGTTCACGAAGGCGATGCGCGGGACGTTGTACTTGTCGGCTTGACGCCAGACGGTCTCGCTTTGCGGTTCGACGCCGTTGCCACCGTCGAACACCGCGACCGCACCGTCGAGCACGCGCAGGCTGCGCTCGACTTCGATCGTGAAGTCGACATGGCCGGGCGTGTCGATGATGTTGATGCGGTGCTTCCGGCCTTCGTTCGGGCCGATCAGCGGAGTCCAGAAGCAGTTGGTGGCAGCACTCGTGATGGTGATGCCGCGCTCTTGCTCCTGCTCCATCCAGTCCATCGTCGCGGCGCCTTCGTGCACCTCGCCGATTTTGTGGTTGATACCGGTGTAGTAGAGGATCCGCTCCGTAACGGTCGTCTTACCGGCATCGATGTGCGCCATGATGCCGATGTTGCGCGTGCGTTCGAGGGCGAATTCGCGGGCCATAGCGGGGGTTTTGGCTCTTCAAGTCGAGTCGGACGGCACATAGACGAAACCCCCTCCAGCCTTTGGGTTTCCTTTTTCGGAAACCGCTATATCGGTTGGAAGGGGTTCGAGGTGTTGCGCTGAGCGCTGCCGCCGACGGCGTGCGCTGCTGAACGAACAACTCGATCTTATGTCGTCTGCTTCATCTTGCTGGGAGCAACTCCTCTTGCCGAAAGCCTGTCGTTTGGGGCCGGGGCCCCAAACTCGGGGGTGGGGCCCCGCTGGATTCGCCCCTTCGGGCATCACTCCAGCGGGCGCGGGGAGAATCCCCCGAAGACCGACCCGAGATCACCAACGATAGTGAGCGAACGCTTTGTTCGCGTCGGCCATCTTGTGCGTGTCGTCCTTCTTCTTGACGGCGTTGCCACGCAGCTGAGCGGCGTCCACCAGCTCGGCGGCTAGGCGCTCACGCATGGTCTTCTCGCCGCGGTCGCGCGAGTAGTTCACCAGCCAGCGCATGCCGAGCGCAACGCGGCGCTCGGGGCGAACCTCGACCGGAACCTGGTAAGTGGCACCACCGACGCGACGGCTCTTCACTTCGAGGCGCGGCTTAACGTTGTCCAGCGCCTTACGGAAGATCTCCAAAGGGTCTTCCTTGAAGCGGGTGCTGATCACGTCGAAGGCTCCGTACAGGATGCCTTCCGCGGTCGACTTCTTCCCGCCGATCATCAGCGAGTTGGTGAACTTCGCGACCAGCTTGTCCTTGTACTTCGGATCCGGCGTGATCTTGCGCTTCGGTACGTCTCTACGGCGGGGCATCGCGATATCCTCTTACTTACGCTTATTGCTTGGGGCGCTTCACGCCGTACTTGGAGCGACTGCGGTTGCGGGTCGCCTTGTTGGTGCTGCTGGGGCCTGCGGCGCCCGACGCGTCCAGCGTGCCGCGCACGACGTGGTAGCGAACGCCCGGCAGATCCTTCACGCGGCCACCGCGGATGAGCACAACGCTGTGCTCCTGAAGGTTGTGACCTTCACCCGGGATGTAGCTGATCACTTCCATGCTGTTCGTCAGGCGTACGCGACACACCTTACGGAGCGCCGAGTTCGGCTTCTTCGGAGTGGTCGTATACACGCGCAAGCACACGCCGCGCTTTTGCGGACAGGAACGGAGCGCAGGGGACGCAGTGCGCGTCTTGATGACTTCCCTGCCGAGACGGATCAGCTGTTGTACTGTAGGCATCGAAAAAAAAGCCCTTTTACGGCCGGGTAAATGAGGGGCCGGTTTTGGGGGAACGGGAGGGTAGCCGCGGCGCTTACCATGTCAAGCGCTGTGCGCCTTTAGGTAATAGAGGACGGTCCGCGGTCAGTGAGCGGGCGGCCTCATACACTGGTTCCATGGGCCGTCCCAGTTCTGATTTAGGGCTTCGGTCGCCCCAACACCGGCCCGCCCAACGGCAACGCATTTCCCGTTAAATTCTGAGGCTTTACGAGCTCAGCCTTGGTGGCCTCCAGGAAGGATCGGAATTGGCCGAGACGAGATACGCTGTCCGGACCAAGGTCCGGGGCGTCGTCGTGCAGCACCGCCACGCGAGCCGCCGCTCCCCCCAGCTTGGTCAGCTCGACCTGCCACGCGGTCTCGGATTGCCGGGCCGGGCCGCAACCAAACAGCACCAGCTCGCCACCCTGACGACCGAACAGTGACGCCAGCGACGAGGGCCAGGCTTCCTTGGACGGCGCGATCAGCACCAAGCGTGAAAAGAACGACGGCTCTCGAATTGCAATTTGCGCGGCGCGATCCGCGCCAACTTCGAAGCCGCCCAAGATCACGGGACCCGCTGCGACGTACACGCCGTACTCATGCTTGAGCGCCGTCAGCGCAGCGCGCAACTCGCGCGCTGTGTCATCTGCACTGCCAAAGGTATAGCGATCTTCGGACGCCCTCAGATCCTTGCGCTTCACGCCGCGCGGGCAAAGCACGAACGGGTTGCCCCCGACGATACCGCGATACGCACCGCACGCCCACTCAGGGCGATCGGCGACGCCGTGCAATGCGATCACGATCGAGCGCGGCTGCTTGGCACCGACGGGCACGGCGAGCTTTGCGCTACCGAAAC
The DNA here is from genome assembly GCA_036509605.1 of Polyangiaceae bacterium. Lineage (GTDB taxonomy): Bacteria > Myxococcota_A > Polyangia > Polyangiales > Polyangiaceae > PMG-095. The sequence goes on from DATCFJ010000767.1 coordinate 20,879, forward strand.
CAGGCACGTCGAGATCGACCAACCAACTGTTCGCTGAAAGCGGTGCCAAGCGTGGCGCTGCGCGCGCGCTCGAGGCTGTAGCTGCCTCGGGCTTGGGCTTGGGCTTGGGCTTGCTACGGCACGCGATGCCTGCGGTAAGCAGCCCTAGAAACAGGGCCAATTCACAAACGCGCCTGACCACGACATAGATCGTCCCACAACTTCTGAGTCAACACCACATAGCTGTCCTGTTGACGCACCCAAAGTGCTTGTGTGCCGACAATGGCCGACATATCGACCGAACGCTTCTTGATTTTGAAGGAGCTCGTGAGCTCTAGCGCCGGCACGACGCGCGCGAAACAAGGTCGCGCGTGAGCCGGCAACGCGCGCGACGCGAGGGCCAAACGCGCCGCATCGAACGCAGCGTCACCGGCGATGTCCGCAAAGCCCGCGCGCCCCGGGTAGCCGGGCACTGCTACGCCGAATACCGCGACCCCCGGAAAGCCGAGCTCCGCGTCGAGTACGCGCTCGACCTCCAGCGCAGACACGTTCTCGCCCTTCCAGCGAAAGCCGTCACCGAGTCGGTCGACGAAGTAAAAGTAGCCCTGGCGATCGCGGCGCAGCAGATCACCGCTGCGGAAATAGGCGTCGCCCAGTTCGAATACGTCGCGCGCCACGCGCCCTACGGAGGCAGCTTGGTCGGTGTAGCCGCCGAAAGCGCCGTGGGGATCCCGTGCGCTCGGGAACACACGCAGCAAGAGCTCGCCCGGCTCGTCAGGCGCGCAGACCCGGGCGCGGCCATCTGCGTCCCGCTCGATGCCCCGCCCCGCGGCATCGAGGCGCGCTAGGCGAAAGCCGCGGCTGTGCTCGAACGGCACGTGCCCGAGCGAGCCGTGCTTGCCGTCCAGGTTGAGGATCGCGCTCGGCGCTTCCGTGGATGCATAAAACTCGCGAATCACCGGTTGCCCGAAGCGGCGTTGAAATTCGGACCAGATCTGCGACTGCAGACCGTTGCCCACCGCGACGCGCAGGCGCAGCGCGCTCTCCGCGGGGCTCGCTTCGCTATGCACTAGCGCGCGGCACACGTCACCGATGTAGAGCGTGGCGGTCGCGTTGTAGCGCAGCAGATCGCTCGCAAACTCGCGAGCGCTGAATTTCCGGCGCAACGCGATCGGCACGCCGGCTACGAGCGCCGCGCCGACGCCGACCAACAGCGCGCTCGAGTGATGCAGGGGCAATGCGCAATACAGCTTGTCGCCCGAGCGGAACTCGAACGCCACGCTGCCGAAAATCGTGGCGGCGGAGCGCGCGCGCTCGTGGCGCACGCGACACGACTTAGGTAGCCCGGTCGTGCCCGAGGTGTAGATGAGCACGAAGTCGCCGTCCGGATCAGCCAGAGGCTGCGCGATTTCCGGCGCGTGCTCCGCAAGCTTGTCGAGCTGACCGGGACCGAAGTCGAGCACTGTTCCGGCCAGCGCTGGGTCGCTTAGCTCGGAGCAAGCGGCGTGATACGCGTGTTCGAACAACGAGACGCGCGGTGCGGCGGCGCGCAGCGCGTGTGCCAGGGGCTCGCCGCGCAGCTCCGGGTTGATCAACGCGGCAGCCGCGCCCGCGTACACAATCCCCAGCAGCATCAGCAAATAATCAGGCGAATTGCCGCCCACTAGCGCGACGACGTCACCTGGCTGCACGCCTTCATCGACCAGCACTCGAGCGATGCGCCGAGCGCGATTGCGAGCCCGCGCGAAGCTGACCTGTACGTCGCCCTGTTCACAGAACAGAGCGTCGGGGCGCTGCTCTGCGTGCGCCTCGAGCCATGCGATGAACGGCGCGGTGCCCGAGCGCTTGGCGAGCCGCACCGCCGGCAACACGCGCCCCAGCAAGACCGGCAGCCGCGCGAGCTCAGAGCGGCGCTGCTTGAGCCAAACTCCCGCGCCAGACGAGCCAGACGAACGAAACCACGTCACGCTAGCGGACCTTTCACACTCTGCACTCGAAAACGATGCGGAATGAAAGCATACTTCGTGAACCGGCATGCGCGAGTACAACTTCGACGGCTTGGTCGGTCCGACGCACCACTACGCAGGCCTCAGCCAGGGAAATCTCGCCAGCCTGCGCCACGGCGGTGAGATCGGTGATCCGCGCAGCGCGGCGCTTCAGGGCCTGGAAAAGGCGCACTTCCTAGCACAGCTTGGCCTGGGTCAAGCGTTGCTACCCCCGCCCCTGCGGCCCGATCTACGCGCGCTGCGCCGGCTCGGCTTTTCGGGCGCGAGTCGGGATGTGCTGCCGCGCGCGCTGCGCGTCGCCCCAGAGCTTTTGGCGCTGGCGGCGAGCTCATCGTCGATGTGGGCGGCGAATGCGGCCACGGTCGCGCCGTCGAGCGACACCGCTGACCGTCGCGTGCACTTCACCCCCGCAAACCTGTCGTCGATGTTCCATCGCAGCCTAGAGGCGGAAACCACGACGGCTACGTTACGCGCCATCTTCGCGGATGCCGAGCGCTTCGTGGTGCACGACCCGCTACCCGCCGGCGCGTTGTTCGCAGACGAAGGCGCAGCCAATCACACTCGTCTGGAGACTGCACAGGGAGTGGTACACGTCTTCGGTTGGGGCCGGGCGGCAGGTCCTAGTGCGGGTCCGCGCGCGTTTCCGGCGCGTCAAACGCGCGAAGCGAGCGTGGCGTGCGCACGCTTGCACGGGCTGCGCGAAGATCAGCTGCTCTTTTTGCAACAAGCGCCGGAGGGCATCGACGCCGGTGCGTTTCACAGCGACGTGCTGTGCGTCGGCAATCAGCAGCTGCTCATCATGCACGAGCTCGCATTCGTCGGCTCGCCAGGGGCTGAGTTGCACGCGCGTTTGGGCGACCAATTCGAGCTGATCGTAGCCTCGAACCGAGAGCTGCCGGTGGGCGACGCAGTTCGCGCCTATCCGTTCAATTCGCAGCTCGTCAGCCTGCCGAGTGGCGGGATGGCGGTGATCGCGCCTGAAGAGAGCCGCGCATCCCCGAGCGCGAGCGCATTTTTGGAGCGCGTCTTGAATGAGAACAACGCCGTGCACGCCGTCCACTACGTAGACGTGAACGGTTCGATGAAGAACGGCGGAGGGCCCGCCTGTTTGCGCCTGCGCGTGCCGCTCACGGTCGACGAAGTCGCAGCGATCTCCGCGCGGGTCGTGCTCGACGATACTTTGTACGAGGCCCTGCGCGCCTGGATCAGCAAGCACTATCGCGATCGGGTGACGCCGGCAGATCTCGGCGACCCGGATTTTTTCGAGGAAAATCGGCGTGCGTTGAGCGAGCTGTCGAGGTTGCTCGATGTCCCAATCGATCTGTACGACTGAGCACGGAGCGCGGTTACAACTTCGGTGTGCGAGGTGCGCTGCTGGAGTCCGGCCGCCCACTCTGATCTCGGTCGGAAGTGCTCTGAAGCTGGAGCGAATTGTGCCTTCGAGAGGGGCGCCCGCGCTCCCGCTTCGCACCTCGCAACGCGGGCTATTCCCGTCAGATTTACGGTTGCGCTTCGGCGGGGCCGGGTTCGCTGGGTTCGTTGGGCTCGGCGTGGTGCTCGGTATCGCTCGTGGCGGGCGCGGTGTCCGAGTGCGGGCTCGGTGCGTCCGGTACGTGATAGATGTTAATGTTGCCGTTGATCACGTAGGTCGGCTCGAGACCGCGCAACCACGCGCACGAGGAATGCTCCCAACGGTGCGCGTACTGCGTGTGTAGGGCAGCCCAAGCGCCGGGAGGCAACGGAGTGTGACAGCCGAGCTCGCTGAACTTGAGTCCGAGGTACCGGACCTCGATTCGGCGCGTGCTTGTCTCAGGGTAGTAATACAGGGGCTCGAGCGCGTGGGCTTGGGCGAAGCGCACGAAATCTTCGCGATCTTGGCCCCAATCGTCGCCCACGACGGCGATCCATGAGCCGTGGCCGAACGCCAGTAGGTTGAAATACGACAGGAAGTGCGGCGTGGCGGAAAGCGCGCTCAGCAGGCCGCTCATGCCCACGACTCGCGCACCGGTCAACCATTCGCCGTGCAGCAAATCGGGAAGCTGGGCGAAGGCGCGCGCGCCGAGCACGCTGAGCAATGGAATGATGGGCAGCGCGTGACGAATGCCCATGTTCAAGTTGGATTTCATCAGCACCGCCAGAAACCCAGCGCTGATCGACAATAGAACTGCACCCGGCAGTGACAGGCGGCGCTTGCGCCAGAGGATGACGAGGCCGAGGCCAAGCAACGCGATCAGCGCCGGCGGGTTCTTCACCAGCAGCAGCACCGGAAAGTAGCCAAGCTCGCCGTCCTGCGTGTTCTTGCCGATGAAGTAGGTGGGGTAACCGCGACGGTTATGCTCTTCGATCGTAAACAGGCCGAACAAGTACGGGTGCGGCAGCGGGATGCGCAGGCCCTGCGGGAGCTTGGGCAAAATCGAGCGCTTTTCCAGGAAATTGCCGTGGTAGCCGCTGGTGGTCCAGTGCTTCTGCTCAGGGACTTCGAGCAGCTCTGCCACGGTCAGCATGGTGCGGTCGAACTTGTAGACGGCGTTGATCGAGAAGATCACGATCAAGCCAGCCAGCAGGAAGTGCCCGAACCAGTTGAGCAAGCGCCTGCCAGGAGTAAGGCCTTCGAAACGGCCGCGCCCGAGCAACGCCACGACCAGCGCCACGAGCATCACCAGCGGGATCAAGATCACGCCGTTGTGCTTGACGAGAACTGCGCCCGCGAGGCCGAGCGGCATGGTGAAGAGTGGCCATTTCGAGCGCGAGCTGAGGTAGCGAATCGTTTCGCCGACGCCGATCATCCACATCGTCGCGGCAGGCAGGTCGGTCGCGACGTAGCGCGCTTGCCCGAGCAGCGTCGGATTGAACGCAATCAGCAGCAGCGCGCAGGCCGCCGTTGGCCAACCGAAGAACGCTTCACAGAAGAAGAATGCGTACGTCGCGAGGCCGACCAAGAACAGCACAGCCATGTAGCGGCACTCGAAAAGCTGCGCGCGCGCTCGGGCATAGTCGACTTTGATGTACTCGCCGGCCGGCGGATAGCCGTTCTTCCAGGTGGCCATGTCGGCGGTCTTCGGGTTGTTGGGCTCGAAGATGGTCGGGATGGCGTCGAACGCGTTGGCTAGCGGCGGGTGTTGTACGTGCACCCGCATGTCGCGGTTCTGCCAATAGCTGATGCCGCGGACCAGGTGCGCCCACTCATCCTCAGTCGGCGAGTCGTGCCGGATGCGCACGGTGGCCAGCGAAAACATCGCGACCAGCACCACCAGCAAGAACGGGATGCGCTGCTCACCGCGGATCAGCGCCTGAAAAAATCCGCGCGCCTGCTGGGTCCAGGGCATTTTTCGAGCGGACAGTCCCACGCCGGGGGGCGTGAAACAAGGGCGAGACGGCTGCTCGGCTGATCAGCCGAGCGCGACGCGC
>DATCFJ010000768.1:0-2835 GCA_036509605.1 Polyangiaceae bacterium
GGTTGACTAGTGTTGCGCGATGTCCGCGAGGGTGATCAACCCGACGAGCTTGTCCTTCGCGTCTGCAAGCAATATGCGTCGCGTGCAGAGGCTGTGCCTCACCGCACGCCGGGAGGGGTTGATGGCGGCTGAACGTCAGCGCACGAGGCGAAACGCAGTGCGCCGAATGGCAGGCGGCGGTTCGGAATCTGCACGCGCGCCCCCGCGATACTGCTGCAGCCGATACTGAATCTTACGAACGCTAATGCCGAGCAGTGCTGCTGTCTTGGCGGTCGAGCCGCCGGTTGCATCTAGAGTCCTTAGAATTGCGTAGCGCTCGAAATCCAAAATAGAAGCGCCCGGGATAGCAGGCAGGGCGTCGCAATTGGCCGCGGCTTGCGCGACCTCGGTGGGCAAGTGCTGCGCTTCGATGTGCTCGCCGTCCGCTCTAACGACAGCCCCCTGGATCACGTTTTCGATCTCGCGCACGTTGCCCGGCCAGGCGTAGCGTGTGAGCAGCGCCATCGCCGCGCTACTGAAACCCAGGACTGGCTTGTGGTCGTCCTCCGCGAAGCGTTTCAGAAAGTGATTGGCAAGCAACGGGATGTCGGCGACGCGCTCGCGCAGCGGCGGCAAGCGCAAGCTGATTACGTTGAGCCGATAGTAAAGGTCCTCGCGGAATGTGCCGTCGGCGACCATTTGCTTGAGATCGCGATTGGTAGCGGCGATCAAGCGTACGTCAACGTGAATGGTTTGATCGCCGCCGACGCGCTCGAACTCGCGTTCCTGCAAGACTCGCAGCAACTTGACCTGAGTGGCCGTGGAGATCTCGCCGATTTCGTCCAGCAGCAGAGTCCCGCCGTCGGCCTGTTCGAACCGTCCGCGACGCTGCTTGGCGGCGCCAGTGAACGAGCCGCACTCGTGGCCGAACATCTCGCTCTCGAGCAGGCTCTCGAGCGCGTCACAATGAACACGAACGAAGGGTCCAGAGGCGCGCGGTGAGCAGCGATGAATGGCGGCAGCCACCAGCTCCTTGCCTGTCCCAGTCTCGCCAGTCAAGAGCACGGTTGCGCGACTCGGGGCAATGTGGGTCACCGCCTGAAACACTTGCTGCATTTCCACCGAACGCCCGATCAAGTTGTCAAAACTGGTCAGCTCCCGGCTCTGACTCTTCAGTTCGGCCGATTCTCGCCGTAGCCTGAGGCCCTCCAGTGCGCGCTCGATGACGATCAACAGCTCGTCTACATTGAGCGGCTTGCTCAAATAGTCGGCTGCTCCCTCCGGCATAGCCGCGACGGCGGGCTCGACAGCACCGTATGCGGTCATCAAGATGACTGATGCGCTCCGGTCTCGCTGCTTCAGCTCGCGCAGCAGCGCGAGGCCGTCCATGCCGGGCATGTGTAGATCTGTAAGCACCAGATCGGGCTCGCTGCGCTCGATCTGCTCAAGTGCGCTGTCGCCGCTGCTGGCGGTTCGCACCTGATATCCGCTCGACCTCAGCATCTGACTCAGCGTCAGGCAGGTGCTCGCGTCGTCGTCGACCACTAGAACCTTTGACGGAGCAAAGGCCGCGCTCCTTTTATCCTCAGCGCTCATTGATATCTCCAGCAAAGTCGTCAGAAGGCCCGACGTGCGCAGTTATGCAAACGTTGATCCATCTCGACGATTTGCGGCGAATCGTGGACGCCCGGCTCGAGATTGCGCGTACCGTGCAAATTCTGCGCTGACACGCCCGGCTTGCTCAGCATCGCTTGGAAATTTGGCCAGAGCAAACCGTCTTGGCAAACCCCTTCTTTTCCCGTGAATCGAATTGTCGCGCTGCCGCAACTACTCGAGGATGTTCGAGGCGATGTTGAAAACGAACTCGGTCTTGGCGCTTGCACTCGCGCTCGCGCTGCTCGGTGTTGGCTGCAGCAGCGCGAGTGACGCCGGCACACAACCAAGCGCGGGCAGCGGTGGCGCGGCCGCAGCTGGCGGCGTGGCAGGGAGTTCCAATTTGGCGGGTGGAAGCGGTCGAGCTGATTCGGGCGCAGGTGGCATTGCAGGCTCGAGCACTGCGGGTACGGGTGGAGCGAGCGGCGCAGGTGCCGCTGGTGCTGGCGGCGCGGGTGGAGCGAGCGGCGCAGGCGTTGGAGGCAACGCGGGTTCGAGTGGCACGGGCGGTAGCGGCGGTGGTGCGGGCCGTGGCGGCGGTGGCGGCGCCGCCGGCTCGACCACCAACGACGACTACCTGAAAACGCACCGCGATGGATACGGCTTCGTCGCCATTGCGGTATCGAGCACGAACCAAATCCTGTCCCTTTCGACGACCCTGGCGGTGCCTGCCCAGCCGAACCAAAACACGGGCACGCTGTTTCTGTGGCCGGGTTTGCAGCCGGGCGGCGCGAACTATGAGCCCATCGACAACGGCGTGCTGCAGCCCGTGCTCACCTGGGGGCCGACCTGCGCGCCGAACTCACCGAAAGACGCCTATGCGTCGTGGTGGGTCTCTGCGCAATACGTCAACACGTTTGGCAAATACGCGGGCTACACCGGTTGCACTGGCGGCGACGGCATGAACGTTCAAACGGGCGACGCTCTAAAGATGGTGATGACCTTGAGCGGCAGCGTTTGGCATCAGACCGTGACGGACACGAACGCTCAGCACAGTGTCAGTTACGACGTCGACATGCTCGGACAAGCCCAGAATAGTGCCGAGTTCGTGATCGAAATGTACACCGAGCCCCCCGTAGCAGACGTCGTGTTCACGGCCACCACCGTCACCTTCGAGAACCCAGAGCCCGCGTCGTGCCAACCGAGCACCCGCGGCATGAATGACTTCTTCACCAATCCGCATGCCTCAGCAGACGGAAAACA
>DATCFJ010000769.1:0-2421 GCA_036509605.1 Polyangiaceae bacterium
CGGCCAGCAATTGGCTGCGCGAGCGCGGCATGAAGAAGATCCGCGGCCCGTTTTCGCTATCCATCAACGAAGAGATGGGCTGTTTGATCGAGGGCTTCGACACTCCGCCCATGCTGCTGATGCCGCATCATCGCGAGTACCAAGGCCCGCTCACGGAGAAGTGTGGCTTCGAAAAGCTCAAGGATGTCTACGCCTGGCGCTACGAGGTGAAAAATCTGCCGCCTCGCGCGCAACGAGCGCACGACGAAATCGCAGCCTTGCCCGAAGTAAAAACTCGACACCTCGACCCGCGCAAGCTCGACTCCGAGGTGCGCCTGGTGATGGACATCTTCAACGATGCTTGGCTCGAGAATTGGGCATCGCTGCCGTATACCGAACGCGAGCTGTCGAAGTTGGCTTCTGATCTGAAGTTGATCCTGATTCCAGAGCTCACGTATCTGGCTGAAATCGACGGCGAACCGGCGGCTTTTGCGATCGCCATGCCGAACATCAATGAGCTGATCAAAGACATGAATGGCAAGCTCGGGCCGCTCGAGCTCGCAAAGCTGCTGTGGCGCCTCAAAGTGGAAGGGCCGAAGACCGCTCGCTTGGCGCTGCTCGGCATCCGCAAGAAGTTTCGCGGACAGCGCAAGTACGCCGGCCTCAGCACCTATCTGTACGCCAAGCTGAACCAATCGGGCGAGCGCCTCGGCATCGAGTGGGGCGAGCTGAGCTGGACGCTGGAGGACAACGGTCCAGTCAACGTCGGTATCAAGTTCATGGGCGGCAAGATCTACAAGAAGTATCGAATCTTTGAGAAAAGCATATGACCATCCTCGTCACTGGCGGCACGGGCTTTCTGGGCTCGCATGTCATCGAGCAGCTCTCGCAAGCGGGGCGCTCGGTGCGCGCGCTGGTCCGGCGTTCGAGCGACACCAAGTTCCTGCGCACATTGAGCAACGTCGAGCTCTTCGAAGGCGCTATCGACGACCGGCCGAGCCTGGAGCGCGCCGTCGTCGGTATCACCGCCGTGGTGCACTCCGCGGGCCTCGTTAAGGCGCGCAGTCTCGACGAATTCATGGCTGTAAACGCGGGCGGTACCGACAACCTGCTCACGGCATGCTTACCGCTCGGCGCTTCGCTGAAGCGCTTCGTGCACGTCTCCAGCATCACCGTCGGCGGGCCGAGCGACGAACGCGGCAGCCCCGTGTCCGTAGACGCCGCGCCGCGGCCCGTGACCAATTACGGCCGCAGCAAGCTGGAAGCCGAGGCCATCGTCCTCGCCAAGAAGGGCCAACTGAAGGTGACCGTGATTCGCCCGCCCGCCATCTACGGCCCGCGCGATCGCGAAATCTTCGCCTTCTTCAAGTCGATCAAGCTGGGCGTGTTGCCGCTCTTGGGCTCGCCGGAGAGCAAGCTGAGCATGGTCTACGGGCCGGATTGCGCGCGCGCCTGCATCCGCGCCATCGACGCGGACGTACCGAGCGGCAGCATCTTCGCGGTTGACGACGGCGCCGTGCACACCATGGCCGAGCTGATCCGCGAAGCCGAATCGGCCATGGGGAAACGCGCATTCCTGCGTATTCCGTTACCGCGACGCGTCGTCGAAGGTGCGGCGTTGCTCAGTGAGAGCTACGGCAAAGTGACCAATCGCGCGATGATGCTCACGCGCGACAAGTGCAACGAGCTGTTCGATCAATGGGTGTGCGACGGTGCGAGCGCCCAAAGCGTGCTCGGCTTCACGCCCAGCGTGAGCTTTGCCGATGGCGTCAAGCGCACAGTCGACTGGTATCGGCAAGCTGGCTGGCTATAGGCATGTTCGAGCGCCTCGCGCTGGCCAGCTTCGTGTGGTTCGGGATCCACGCCTTCGTGGCGGGCTCCGAGCTGCGCTGGTTCGTCGTAAAACGCCTCGGGCAGCGGGTTTTTGCCGGCATTTTCTCGATTGTCTCGCTCGCTTCGCTGTGGTTTTTGATCGTCAGCTATCGCAACGCTAGCTTCTATCCGCTGTGGTTTGCACCGCCGCCGATTCGTTGGCTGCCGCTTTTCGTGATGCCGCTAGCGCTCATCCTCTTGGTGGGTGCCTTCAGCGTGCCCAACCCAACCGCGCTGGGCGCCGAGAAGGTGTTGCAGCGCACTGACGCCGCCCGTGGCGTGCTGCGTATCACCCGCCATCCGTTCCTATGGTCGGTCGCGCTGTGGTCCGGCGCGCACCTGCTGGTGACGGGCCACGTCGCCGCGATCTTGTTCTTCGGCTCGTTCTTGGCGACCGCGCTGCGCGGCACGAGCAGCATCGACGAGAAGCGCCGTCGCACGAACAAGGCCGAGTTCGCGCGCTACGCTGAAGTCACCTCGAACCTGCCCTTCGCCGCCGTCGTCGAAGGTCGCAATCGCTTGGCCTGGTCCGAGCTCTGGGTGCCGGCCGTGATCGCGGCCCTGCTGTTG
>DATCFJ010000770.1:0-2651 GCA_036509605.1 Polyangiaceae bacterium
TCGCCCTAGTTGTCGGCAAGCGGCGCGGCTTTGGCAAAGAGAGCTTCGCGCCACACAGCTTGGTACTGACCATGATCGGCACCGGCATGCTGTGGGTCGGCTGGTACGGGTTCAATGCCGGTAGCGCGGTCGCCGCCGACGCGATCGCCGCCAATGCGTTCACCGCTACGACCATCGCCGCTGCCGTCGCGTGCGCGGCCTGGCCCGCGGCAGAGTGGCTGACGCGCGGCAAGCCGACTGTGCTCGGCTTCTGTTCGGGTGCGGTGGGCGGCCTGGTCGTGATCACGCCCGCGGCCGGCTTCGTCACACCGGGCGGCGCGATCTTGATCGGCCTGCTCGCTGGTGTCGTCCCGTTCCTGGCCTGCACCAAGCTAAAGAACGCGCTCGGCTACGACGACGCGCTCGACACTTTTGGCGTTCACGCCGTGGGCGGCACGCTGGGCGCGCTACTCACCGGGTTCCTGGCCAACTCCCGCATGAATCCGAATCTCGACATCAACCTGAATGGCATCGTCGGCAAGACTCTGTGGCTCGAGCAGCTGAAGGCGATGGGCTTTACCATCGCTATCGCCGCGCTTGCGACCGCCGGTATCGCTTACGCCTTGAAGGCTACGATTGGCCTACGCCCCACGGACGAGGACGAGGAGCTCGGGCTCGACCTGTCGGACCACGGTGAGCGCGGTTACCACACCAGCGAAGTCGGCTCTGGGCACCAAGCGCGCGACGACATGGACCCGGCCCGAGCTCACTAGTGCAGCGCATATGAGTTAGCGTGAAGTATTTGGACGGTGCGCTGCACTTGGGCGCATGCGAAGCAGGCGCGGGGCTCCGGGTCGGCGCTCGGATCCGGACTCCGTGATCAATGCTGCGCGGCCTCGCGCGCCAAGATCGCGCATGCGACGTCCGCGCGCAGGCTCGCGTCTTCGTCAGCGAGCGCGGTCGCGGCGTTGCCGTAGTCACCCAAGCTCGTCAACGCGCGCGCGGCGTGCCAGCGCGTTTGCAGATCTGCGCTGCTCAGGTTCTTGACCAGCGTTGCTCCGACGCTCTGGTCGCCCGCTTGTGCGAGCGCGCTCACGGCGGCGTCGCGCGTCCGAAGCTCGGCGTCCGAGCTTGCTCGTGCGTTGGCCAGGTTACGCAGCTGAACGATGGCCTCATTGTGCCGCGCGGGCAGCGTGGCGAGCCGTGCAAACGCCACGACGCGCAGCTCAGCGCTGGCTTTTTGCGATGCCAGGACGATGGCGGCTTCGTTGGCCGCGTCTAGCGGCGCGACGTTCAGCGCTAGCCGCTTTTCGTCGTCCGTGCCTTCGAGGATGGCTCGCCTGAGGTGGGCGCCCGCAGGCGCAGACTCTGCACCACCGGCGCGCAGCAGCGCATACGCGGCACTCACCGCCGGAACGCCACCGCTGTCCGAAACGGCCGAAAGCTCGCGGGCGCCCCCGGACACGAGCGAGGCGCGCTCCGTCCAAGCATCCACAATCGCGATCCGGAGCGCGTCGTCGCCCTGTGCCCACAGATCCTTCAATGAAAGGACGGCGCGCTCGCCGCCGATGCTGCCCGCGGCGCGTGCGGCCAAGCTTTGGCTCTGCGCATCCGGATCGACGCGTGCGGCCTCCAGCAAAGGCGTGAGCTCGCCTGCATCCCGTGCGTCATATGCGGCCGCGAACGCGGCGCGGCGCACGCGCTCGTCCGGGTCGGCAAAGAAGCGCTTGCGCAGATCCGTGTCGATGGGCCGAATTGCCGCCCGGGCGGCAACCGCGCGGAAGCCCGCGCTTGCTGACGCCGCATAGCGATTGAGCAACGTCACTCGATCGAGCGCGTGATCCTCGAGCAGGATCAAGCTGAGCTCGGCCGACACGTCGTCCACGCCGTTGGCTCGCTTTTCCATCACGGAGCGGAGCGGCCGCGCGCAGCCGCGTAGCGAGCGCACGCGTTGCGCGCCGAAATTGCCCTCGGCCGAGATCACCTCGCGCTCGCCAACGGCCTCCGCGAGCTGCACTGCGAGGCGCGGCGTGAGTCGCTTTTCCTGCTGCGCGCTCAAAATCTCGCGCTTGAGCGAGGCCAAATCCCCCTGCAACGCCGTGCGCACCGGAGGCTGGGGCGCGCACGCCGCCAGCAACAACGCAGCCGCCAGCCAGCGATGCCTATCGCTAAGGCTCCTGGATGAGCCCGCAGGGCTGTCGGCCCATCCTTGTTTATCCTTGGCGAGCTTGGCGTCTCTCATGATCGCTTAACAGTGTTGCGCCGTGACCGTGGCCTCGAGCAGGAGATTCACGCTGGACGGCGGTCGCTGCCTTCGCGTGCGCGGCTGCCATGTAAAAGCATTCTCATGATTGGTCACATCTCGATCAGGGTGGGGTTTTTGCCTTCGTGAGTGCGGGCGGCTTGCCAGAATCATGGCTTGAGACTCGCGCGAGCGCTGGGGACGGTCTCGTGCCCTCGCGTGGGAGCCGATCGATGTCGGTCTTCCCTCAAGATTGGTCACATCTCGCCGCTTGAGGGGATCGGTTTACAGTACTGCCCGGTGACCGTGGCTTCGATAGCGCCAATCGCGTGACCCTTCCCGCAGCGAAAATAGTGGGGACTCCCCACCAATCAGCGGCCGTGCACAGCTGAATTACCGCCACAATTGGCCTGTTTTCAGACCCAAATTG
>DATCFJ010000771.1:0-2627 GCA_036509605.1 Polyangiaceae bacterium
CTTCAGCGTGGCTGGCGCCGGCGAGCGCCTAGTCAGTGATTTCGGCGAGAAGCCGCTCGACATCGTGATTCATTGCTTGGCCAACGGCCCGGAGGTCCACCTGCCACTGCTCAAGACCAGCCGCGCGGGCTACCTGGCTGCCGTCGGCGTGAGCGCGTACTCGCTGGTGTCCATGGTTCAACGCTATGCCCCGCTGATGCGTCCAGGCGGCTCGTTCCTGTCTTTGACGTACTTGGCGAGCGAGCGCGTGATCCCCGGCTACGGCGGCGGCATGCACGCCGCCAAAGCGGCCCTCGAGAGCGACACTCGAGTGCTGGCCTACGAAGCGGGTCGCCAATACGGTATCCGCGTGAACACGATCTCCGCTGGCCCGTACGCTTCCCGCGCCGCCAGCGTGACCGGGATCATCGACGACGTGGTCGCCTACTATGAGCGTAACGCGCCGATTCAGGAAAAGCTGACCACGGTCGAAGTCGCCAATACGGCCGCATTTCTGTCCAGCTCGCTCGCTACGGGCATCACCGGCGCGACCATGTACGTGGACAAGGGTTATCACGCGATGGGCAAAGGCGCGGACCCGGACAAGCCGGGAAAGTCGGAAGCCTGAGTCGTGCCGCAGTTTTCGCTGCCCGCACGCGAATACTCGGCGTTTATCTTCGACTGTGACGGCACGCTTGCGGACTCCATGCCGCTCCACCAAAGAGCCTGGATCCACGCGCTCCGCAAACACGGCGCCAGCTTCGAATTCGGCTGGGAGCTGTTCATGAGCCGGGCAGGGAAGACCATCGAGCTCACCGTGATTGAGCTCAACGCGCAGTTCGGCCTGACTATGGATCCGACAGTCGTTGCCGCCGATCAACGCGCGCATTACGACGCCCTCGCACCCGGTGTGCTCGCCCTCGCCGAGGTCGTAGCCTTTGCCCGCACCAGCGCCGCCGCCGGCTTCCCCGTCAGCGTCGCTTCCGGTGGCGACGCCGCCACGGTTCGCCAAACCCTACGCACGATAGGCGTCGCCGACGTGTTCGAGATCGTAGTCACCGCCGAAGAAGTCGAGCATGGCAAACCAGCTCCCGACCTGTTCTTGCTGGCCGCGCAACGCATGGGCGTAGCTCCCGAACAATGCCTGGTCTTCGAAGACAGCCCCCTCGGCATCCTAGCCGCCGAACGTGCTGGCATGGGCGCCGTTCTGGTTACGCGCGGGCCCTGAGCCGGTCTGCTGCGGGTCGCCGACGTGCCGGTCGCGCCGTCCGCGCGCGATAGCGGCCTGAATATAGCCTTTCCCGAAGTACTTTCGGGCGTGTTGCTGGTTGTGAGCTCGACAGCGGAGTCGCAGGTTCTCGACCGTTGGTTGTCCCCCCGTCGCGAACGGGTCGATGTGATCGATCTCGACGAAGTCTCGAGCAGCACAGCGTTTCCCGTCCTGTGCGACAAACGTGCATCGGCCGTCATCGCGTAGATAAATCGCGCGCGCGACCGCCGCGGGCACGTGGCGACTGCGCCTACCCTCAACGTCACGCCCGCCTGGCGGGTGTGCTTTCGCCTTTCGTCCGACCGCAAAGCGCTTCTTCTCCGTCTCGCGAATCAGCGCCTCGAGTCCAAGCTTCATCAAGCCCGCCAGATCGCCAGCTGGGATCCGATGGCTGGTCAGCGCCCGCGCCTTTTCGAGTAAGTCGCGAAATTCGCCGTCAGCCGTGAAGTGCACGCCGTAGCGGTTATCCGAAAGCGGGTCCAGCCCTAAACCGCCCGGCAAACTGCGGAGTTGCGCTCTCACATCCGCCCGCGGAAAGCGCTTCGCCAAAGCCTCTTCGACCTGCCGACGGGTCCTGTGACTGCATGCGTCGAACAGCTCCGCTGCGTTCTCCGAGTTCAAGTGAGGACTCATCGCGCACAAGGCCGAGAGGTGCAGCTCGCCCCGAGCCACTCGCGCAAATGCATCTGGGAACCGTCGGCACACTCGCGCGGCAGTCGTCCGTCGCCCCGCAGCCGACTCGCACAATCCGAGCAGTTCGATGCAGTAAGCAAACAGCGATGCATATCCCAAGTCGAGATAGAGCTTTCGCTCATCGAGCTCCGCCAGGTGCGCGAGCACGTCCGCCGTGTTCTCGTTGCCGCGCTGCACAAGCACCGGTAGCGCCGCGAGCAGTTGATCGTCTCCCAGTCCCACCAACCGATAACGATTCTTCATCTCTCTTCGATAGCACGCGTTTTCTCGAGCCCTCCAATCGCCGTGAGAGCTGCTTTCAGCTGCAGAACGCGTTTTGAACCGGCCGCGCCATACAACGCTTTCTGCAGCACAAACGGACCTCCTCACGCTTCAAATTCAGCGCACCGCGCAGACAAAGCGCAGCCCCTCACAAAATCCCTGTCAAACAAAATCGAACCAAAATCGAACGATCCAAGCTCGAACAAACAAAAATAAGGCGGGCGAGAGAGTTGAGGCGCACCACCACTCTTCGTCTTCAACCGAGACGAACTCATTCGCGCCTCAACTCTCGAGCACGCACACGCGCTGCCCACAATCCCACGCGCAGCGATCACGCCCCGACAGCGTGGCGTCGAAGGACCTGCCGTCGCGCGCCCCCGCCCCGCCGTCCCCGCGCCGCCCTCCGCACATCCGCCAGCGGGTG
>DATCFJ010000772.1:0-5765 GCA_036509605.1 Polyangiaceae bacterium
ACGTCGCTCACTTCGCTGCTGCAAGCTCAGGCACAGCTCACCAGTGCGACGTTGCGTCTCGGCCAAACCAGGTTGTCGGCTTCGAAAGACGCGGTCGTACTTTCGCGGCTGGTCGAGCCCGGAGACGTCGTGCAACCAGGACGCACGCTGCTCACGATGGCCGTCGATGGGGAGATGCAAATCGTCATTCAGCCTGACGAGCGCAACCTGGCAACGCTCGCATTGGGGCAGAAAGCTAGCGCGTCAGCGGACGCTTTTCCGGAGCAGATCTTCGAGGCTGAAGTGAGCTACATCGCGCCGTCCATCGACCCCCAGCGCGGCAGCGTCGAAGTGCGGCTGCGCGTGCCGAGCGCGCCCAAGACGCTCAAGCCCGATATGACCATCTCTGTCGACCTCACGGTCGCTTCCAAGAAAGGCGCGTTGACCCTGCCCACGGATTCTATCCAGGGAGCGACGTCCGACAAGCCCTGGGTGCTGGTGGTCGAAGCGGGGCACACCGCACGAAAGCCAATTACCTTGGGCATTCGCGGCGACGGTTCGACCGAGGTGGCATCGGGTCTCGACGAGAGGACTCAAGTCATCGTGAGTGACGGGCAGCCTCTCGAGCCTGGCGTGCGGGTTCGCTCTCGACCCGAGGCTCCATAGATGCCTTTCGAATGGTTCGTGGCGCTGCGCTACCTGCGCGATGGCAAGGGACAGAGCGTCCTGATCCTCGCCGCCATTTCGGTGGGCATTGCCGTCGTCGTGTTTCTTTCGGCGCTCATCAGCGGGCTTCAAGTCTCGCTGGTCGCTAAAACGTTAGGTTCTCAGCCGCACGTCACGTTGCGCTTGCCGCGCGAGACGCCGCGCTCGCTAGTGCAACCGACGCCCCACGTGGCGATCGCCAGGAACGTGCAGGTAGCGGCGCAACGCCTGCGCTCGATCGACCAATGGCCCACGGTCGTAGCTCAGGTCGAACGCATGCCGGGCGTGACCGCCGTCTCGCCCATGGTGAGTGGGGCGGCCTTCGCCGTTCGCGGTGACGCCAAGACTCCAATCGTCGTGAGCGGCATCGAACCCGAGCGTTTTCTTCGCATCATCGATCTCCGCCGCCGCATGACGCTCGGACACTTCGACGTGGCAGGCAGCAACGTGACGATAGGCTCGGCTCTCGCGACCTACTTAGGGGTGACCACGGGCGACAAGTTTCGCATCACCACGACTGAAGGCGTCGAGGATACGGTGGTGGTCGCGGGTATTTTTAGCTTGGGAAACAAGGCCATCGACGAAGCTTGGCTGTTTGCGTCGCTTCGCCATGCTCAGTCACTGTACGCGTTGCCCGGCGGAGTTACGGCCATCGATCTCAAAGTCGCGGACGTCTTCGATGCGGAACGAGTCGCGACCGAAGTGCAGAGTCGCACTGGCTTGGAGGCGGAGAGCTGGATGCGACGAAACGCTGAGCTTTTGGCTGGTCTGTCGGCGCAGAGCAGCTCCAAGTGGATGATCCAGTTCTTCGTCGTCCTCGCCGTGGCGCTCGGCATCGCGAGCGTGCTCATCGTTTCAGTCGTGCAAAAGTCGCGACAGATCGGCATCCTGCGGGCCGTCGGCACCTCCAGTCGTCGCATCCTCGGCGTCTTCCTCATTCAAGGGGGCGTACTCGGCCTGCTGGGCGCTTTCCTCGGCTCGGGGCTGGGCGCGCTCTTGGCGAAGCTGTTCGAAAGCCTTGCCCGCGAGCCTGATGGCGCTCCGCGGTTCCCGGTACAGCTGACACCCGGCCTATTCGCGGGAGCGACTGCCCTGGCGACGGTGATCGGGCTCGTCGCCGCGGTCATTCCGGCGCGCCGAGCTGCGCGCTTGGACCCGGCCACGGCCATTCGGAGCATTTAGGATGGCCGAGGAAAAGCTGCTCTCGGTAGTCGGAGCCAAGAAGGAGTTCGGCGACCGGGTCAAAACGGTTGCGCTTGCTGCCGCAGACTTCTCACTCAAACGCGGGGAGTTCGTCGCGCTCGTCGGCCCATCGGGGTCGGGGAAGAGCACGCTCCTCAACCTGATCGGGCTGCTCGATCGCCCTACCGCAGGGCAGATCATTTTGGCCGGCCAGGATACGACCGGCTTGGATGACGCTACCCTCACCGCGCTACGCGGACGGATGCTGGGCTTCGTGTTCCAGTTTCATCACCTGCTGCCAGCCTTTACAGCTGTCGAAAACGTCATGCTTCCCGAGTGGGCAGACGCTGGCTTCGCTTCCACGGAGCTGCGGGCTCGTGCCGAAGCTCTGCTGCGCGAGGTCGGCCTCGCTGACCGAATGGGCTACCGGGCCAACGATCTCTCGGGTGGCCAGCAGCAACGCGTCGCCATTGCCCGCGCGCTGGCTCGGACCCCGCCCATCGTGCTGGCAGACGAGCCAACGGGAAACCTGGATACGGAGTCATCGAACGAAGTCTTTCGCTTGATGCGCCGCTTCAACGTCGAATCTCACACGACTTTCCTGATCGTTACTCACGATCCGCGAGTTTCAGAGCAATGTGACAGAGTCATAGAGCTCATCGACGGGCGGATCCATTCGGATAGCCTCACCCCGAGCAGAGGCGCTCACTAGAGTGCGGAGCCTTCAGCCATGCCGATTTCGCCGCTCCAATGGACCATCCTCGCTCTCTCCGCGGCGTCGCTCTACGTGTGCTGGCCGCTTTGGCCCGCGCTCGTCCTCGCGGCTTGGACGGCGGCGCTGGCGCGACCTCTCTTGCGGCGTTTCGAGCGCGCGCCCCACGGACGGCGTCGCCACGCGGCCGGGGCGCTCTCGCTCCTGCTGTTTCTGATTCTGGCTCTGCCAGTCGTTGCGATCATCCTCGGGGTGGTATCGGGAGCGCAGGAGCTACTTCAGCTCGCCACGCAACAGTCGTCAGCGAAGAGCGTCCTCGAGTCGGTAGCGGTTGGAACCACACCCGCACCGCAGTTGCCGCAGAAGCTGGCTTCAGGCGCGGCGAGACCATGGCGCTCGAGTGGTCGGACGTCGATCTCCGGCGCGGCCAGCTCACGATCGAGCGTTCGGAGTGGAAGAGCGAGGTCACGGCAACCAAGGGCATGACGGTTCGGGTGGTCCCGATGACTCAGCGCTTGCAGAAAGCCTTGGCTGCGTTCCGCCATTTCCGAGGTGACCGCGTGCTCTACGCGGACGGAGGTTCGTCTGTCACCGCCAAGGTCCTCCAGAAATGGATGGCCCAGGCTCAGCGACGGGCAAATCTACGGGCGACGGGTGCGATCCACATTTTACGCCACACCTTCTGCAGTCACCTCGCCATGAAGGGCGCCCCAGCGCTCTCCATCCGGCACCTCGCCGGCCACGAGCATCTGCAGACGACCCTCAGCTACATGCACCTGGCTAAGGGCGAGACGGAGCGAGCGATCGGACTACTCGAAACGCCGATCACTAGCTTGAGCGTGCACGGCAACGGCAACCTGACGGCAACGGAACACTCGGCGGATCAGAACACCGCGAGTTAGTTCAGGAAACAGGGTGGAGGCGCCGAGAATTGAAGCGAATTCCGGACAGCCCGAAATCACGATCGAGCATCAATCAGGCACGATCAGCACCGACGCCGCTCTGGCCAACGCGTCAGATCGAGCACCTAAGTGCGCGATCGTGCGTGACGTTGTGACGGAATCGTCCGAAGCGTACGAGCTCTCAAACGTGGTCGAGACTGCGCTGGCGAAGGCGCTTCTGCTCGCCGCAGAAAGGGAGCGTTGGGACATCGTGGGTAAGATCGCCGCCGAGCTCGAAGCCCGGCGACCTGACCGATCCGTCGGGCAGAATGCCACCCGGGCCGTGCGCAATCGATGAGCCCGAGCAAGGCTATTTGGCGACAGGGCGTTCGCCTTGAGCGCCGGGATGTACGCGTACAACCTGGCCGTCTTCGACCTGAATGAGTGCGGTGTTCGTCGCGATGGCAATCTCTTCGGCTCGCTTCCGCGCGCGCCGAAGGGCTGGTAGCGCCAAAGCCAGCTCCGGAGTCTTCGCCTGCTCGATTGGCTTCGGGTTCATGACTTCTCACCCCAGCTTAGCAGAATGGGCTCGCCGTTCGAGTTATCGTACAGCGCCCAAGCGTCGACGAGTGGCTTGTACACGACCTCGAAGTTCAGCTTTCCAGCGGAAAAGCGCCGTCTAACCACGGCCTCGGGAATGGAGTGGCCGCCCTGAGCGACTCGCTCACGAACGCGCTGTAGGGCTGCCTCCGCAGATGGCAACGCCAAAAAGAGTAGCGTCACGTGGTATCCCGCTGCTTGCCAGCTCGGGATGTGACGCGCGTAGCTCTTGCCGGCGAGCGTCGTTTCGAACGCAAAGCTGTCCCCGCGTGACACGTGTTCATCGATCAGCTCGAGCATGATGCGGCCGGCCCGCATCGCGACGACCTCGGGATTGAATGGCGAGAGCCCAGCAGCGATGAGGTCCGCGTTCACGAACGCAGGGCAGTCCGCTTCGTCGGGCAGAAACTCTCGCGCGAAGGTCGTCTTGCCTGCGCCGTTCGGGCCTGCGAGGATGATGATGCGTTTTCGTGTTGGTGACACCGCCGCCCTGGCCTTTCACGACTCGGTATCGATGCTGGCCACGTTGAACGGATGCACGCATCGGCAGAGCCTCCACTCGGCGGGAGGCTGGTCATCGATCATGAGCGTGGGTTTCGGCAAGAACGACACGAAGCAGTCTTCCAGGCCAACCTCCCTGGCGGAGACACGGGCATACTCGGCGCCCCCAGTGCTCAAACAGTACAGCGTTGCGCCCGCTTGCTTCAGGGCCCGGACGCGATCGACCACAGCGGCGATCGGAATGCGCTTCGAACCCGCGGAGCGCACCAGCGTGTCGTCCACATCGACGAACACGATCTCCAACGCCGGGCTGACCATGGGTGGAAGGTACACCACGCTCGCGCGTCGAACGCTTCTGGCGCTTACCGTCAGACGCCGGGTGCATTTCCCGGCGTCTGACGGTTCAAAACGGAAGCAATATCAGCGGGTTACAGTGGAGGCGCCGGGAATTGAACTTTAGCGTGGCCGAGCAAAAAACAGAAGCGATTCGCGACCTTCCAGCGCAACCTCGCGAAAGCCACGTGAGAGCTCGTCCCACGGCGTCCCATCCAGTTCCGTCGCGCGCGGCGCGTGGGTGCACAGTCACGGCACATCAACGGCACATGAACGCGGGGGTTCGGAGGTTCAAATCGCGGGGCGATACCCCGCGTGGACCACGGACTTTTGACTGTCATTTGAGGCGAGGGTGGCCTGAGAGGGGGCCGCTACGCTAGCGAGAGTTGGTTCGATGCATTGAGCGCGCACCCGAAGCTGTTACTCTCTGCGCGCCTAGGGCGACGTGCGTCGCACCCTAAGCGGAAAGAAATATGGCGCGCTTGTCGGGAGTCGGCGGGAAAGTCGTCGGTGGTTTCTACGCGGTGCTGTTTGCGGTTTCCGCCTGCGGCAATTCGTCGAATTCGACGACTCCAGATAGCGGCTCAGGGCCCGCATCCAATGCGGGCGGAGCTGGGGGCGTACTGCCGGGGGATGACTCGGCCGGGGCGACCAGCGTAGGAGGTGCTCCCGCCGAAAGGTCCGCAGCCGGATCGTCCGGCGACTCAGGCGCAGCGGGAGATTCGAATGGCGGCGAAGGAGCAGGAGCGCCGGGCGCCGACGGCAAAGGAACGGCCGGTGCGGGCGTTGGCGGTAGGGCGGGCGAAACGGCCGGCGGCAGCGGACCTGCCACCACCGCCGGGACGGCTGGCACCGCCGGGACGGCTGGCACC
>DATCFJ010000773.1:0-8785 GCA_036509605.1 Polyangiaceae bacterium
GGGCGAGCGCGGAAACGCCCCGACCCATCATCGCGAAGGCGAGCGCGCCGCGACCCAAGATGTGATCAAACAGGCCCTAGCCGCGTCAGCGGCGTGTCGACGGCGGAGCCGAGGATCGCTTGCCGAGCGCGGGTGGATGCAGCGTGCGGACGGAGTTCGGCGGCGCCGACTCTGGGGCGTCATCCTCGAGAAGATCTTTGAGTGTCTTCAGCTCGACCGGCTTGAACAGGGTCGGGCACGCGGAATTGCGCAGATATTCTGCTTCCATGCGGCCTAGCGCGCCTCCAGTTACGAACACGAATCGCGCGGCGACGTCTGGCCTTCGCGCAGCAATCCGCGAATGGAGCGTGTCGCCGTTGCGCCCGGGCAGGAAGACGTCACAGAGCACCAGATCGGGCGTGTACATCGGGTCGAGCAGTTGCACCTCTGCCTCCGAGGCAGAGCCCGCAGTGCGCACGACGTGAGGTTTGAGCGCTCGCCGCATGGTGCGCGAGAACACCGGGTCGTCGTCGACCACGAACACCTGGTGGGGACGCGCTTCAGCGATACGCTGCTTTGCCGCGCGCACGGGGATGAGCGGGATGAGCCCGCTGTCGTCTTGGACGCGGGTCAGCAGCACGCGGAACGACGCGCCGCCGCCAACGCGGTCGTGAACTTCGATGTGACCGCCGTGCGAGGCCACCACGTCGCTGCAGATCTTGAGGCCGAGCCCGGTGCCTTGCCCGCGCTGCTTGGTCGTATAAAAAGGCCGAAAAATGTGCTGAATCGCGCCCGGTGGCACGCCTGGGCCGTTGTCTTCGACGACCAGGGCGAGCTGCTCGCCACGCGCTAGAACCTTCACCCAGACCTCGGGGCGACCGGCGGCCTCGCAGGCGTCGGCCGCGTTGAACACCAAGTTCAACACCACCTGGCCCAAGCTGTCGCGACGACCGACGGTGTACACCGGACCGTCCATCTGTTGGGTGAGCGTGATGCCGCGCCGCTCCAAGTGCGGCAGCGCGATGGCGAGCGAGTCACGCACCACCGTCACCAGGTCGACGCACTCGGGTGAGGTCTCGCGTCGCGACACTAGCGAGAGCTGCTCAACGGTGTCGCGGATGCGCGACACGGCAGTTTGGATGTCGGACGAAACCTCAGACAGCTCCCGGATGGCGCCGTTGAGATCCGGGTCGGAGTCATCGCTCAGGGCAGTCACCTGCTCGACCAGGCGCCCCAGCTCCTCTTGCTGCAGGATCATCGCGCCCGCCGGGCCGCGCAGCTCATGGGCGACGCTGGCGGTGAGCAGGCCCAGGCTCGCCATGCGGCTCGCTTCCGCTAGCTCGTCGTTGCTGGGCAGCGGAGTGTCCTGGCTTTGCTCGCGCTCGAGGGCGAGGGCCACCATGTTGGTCACGGTGGTGGCGAAGGTTACGGTTTCTTCGTCGACTCGGGTCGCGTCGTCGAACAGCAGCACGAACACGCCGTGTGCGGTGCTTCGATGCACTACCGGCAGCGCCAACGCGGTGCGCGCGCCGAGCGCCAGGATTTCACCCGCATCGTCGATCCCTTCGCGATCTCGGCCGAGGTCGCTGAGCACGACTACGCGGCGCGTGCTCAACGCGCGCTGCGCGATCGTGCTCAGGGCTCGCCGCAAGACGAGCAGCTCCGGACCGCCGCGATCTCCGAGCCCACGCTCGGCCACCGACTCCAGGCCTGCGTTCAGCGCGAACGCGGCGGCGGCCCGCGCCTTGGTGGCGTCCAGCAGAGAGTCCAACGAATCGCCCAGCAGACCAACCGACTCGCCGGATAGACGACTAGACAGGCCGTGGAGGGCGTCCAAGCGCTGCAGACGCAGAAGCGGATTCATGATCGGAGCGTTCGAGCCTGTTCCAGAAGATCCCCCAGAAAGTTAACCTTCCCAAGATAGGGCTTTTTCCGTAGGAATGCCAAGACCGCGCGCGGATTTCCGGGGATCTCAAAAAAATCACCTACCCGCGCGCTTTTCTGCCGCGAGCCAGGCGCCAAGGCTCTAACCGCCACGGGTGATACTCGGAGCCCTCTCAACCTCCGAGCTAAGACGGCGCCAGCGCGTGCGCGAGCCTGCGGGCTATTCCCCGACGTCGTAGCGCAGGACCGGATACGGCTGGAAATCATTGATGATTTGGAATCCGGCATCCAGGAAAATGCTGATCGGGCCGGTCCACAGCTCGGCGGGCCCGGCGAGGTCCGTGCGACGAGGGAAGGCTTCGATGGCTCGGGCGCCGATCTCCTTCGCGAGCTCGACACCCTTCCGGACCAGCGCGCGGGCGACTCCGGTTCGCCGTAGCTCTTCGTCCACCAGCAAGCAGCCAATGCTGAGCACGCCGTCGCGTGGTCCGTTGAAGCAGGGCAGTCCCTTATACAAGCGCTGGTCGTAGAGCTTCGGAATGGTCTCGGCCAAGCAGAGCTTCATCCAGCCGACCGCTTGCTTGTCGCGTAAGGCCACGACGCCCTTCATCCCGCGTTGCGCCAGGTTCTGGGTGAACGCGGAGCGGTTCAGCTCGGGCGCGTGGAACAAGCGCTCGAGCCAGGCGTTCTTGTCACCGCTGAAGTGCCAATACTGACAGCTGCACGGCGTGGCGGTGCGCTCGAAGAGCGCCAGCAGCCCCTCCGCGTGCTCGGGCCCCGCGGCCTCGAGCGCCAAGCTCGAGGGTCCGTTGTCCAGCAAGCTGCCCGAGCTCACGTCGCGCTCGCTCGCGTTCAAAGCGGCGGGCGCGCCGGACCGTTCGGCGCGGTGAGCCGCTCGACGGCAGCGGCCAACGTGAACAAGCGCTCTTCTTCGAACGCGGGAGCGAGCAACTGCAAGCCGACAGGAAGTGCAGGCGCCGCGCTGGTCGCCGCGGTCATGCCGCACGGCACGCTCAGCCCCGCGATGCCCGCCAGGCTGGCAGGTAGCGTGTAGATGTCCGCCAAATACATAGCCAACGGATCATCGGCTTTTTCGCCGAATTTGAAGGCCGGGCTCGGGCTCGTGGGAGCGGCGATAGCGTCCACTTTTTCGAACGCGCGATCGAAATCCTGCTTGATCAGGGTGCGGGTCTTCTGCGCCTTGCGATAGTACGCATCATAGTAACCCGAGCTCAGCACGTAGGTTCCGAGCAGGATGCGGCGCTTCACTTCCGGACCGAAGCCCGCGTTGCGTGTCTTGCCGTACATGGTTTGCAGATCGCTCCGCGGCGGCTCCAGGCGGAGCCCGAAGCGAACGCCGTCGAAGCGCGCGAGGTTGCTGGAAGCTTCCGCGGTGGCCACGATGTAGTACGTGGCGATGCCGTGGCGCGTGTGCGGAAGCGCGACCGGGTGCACGCTGCAGCCTTCGCTCTCGAGAGCGCTGATCGCTGCGCGCACGCTGGCGGCAACGGCGGGGTCCAAGCCTTCACCGAAGTACTCTTCGGGGATCCCGATGCGCAGCCCCTTGACCGGTCGCGCACAGGCGGCTTCGTAGCCTCCAACGGGCACGCTGGCGCAGGTTGAATCGCGCGCGTCCGCGCCCGAGATCACCTCGAGTAGCCGGGCGGCACTGCGCGCGTCGCGGGCAAAAGGACCCACTTGATCCAGGCTAGAAGCGAAGGCCACGAGCCCGTAGCGCGAGACGCGGCCATAGCTCGGTTTCACGCCGACGATGCCGCACAGCGCGGCGGGTTGGCGGATCGAGCCGCCCGTGTCACTGCCGAGCGAGCCCGCAGCCATCCCCGCGGCAACGGCCACCGCGCTGCCGCCGCTCGAACCGCCCGCGGTGCGCGTTGGGTCCCACGGATTGCGCATCGGACCGAAGGCGCTGTTCTCTCCGGACGAGCCCATCGCAAACTCGTCCATGTTCGTTTTGCCGACGAGCACGGCATCCGCAGCGCGCAGGCGCGCCACGACGGTTGCGTCATACGGCGGACGCCAACCGGTCTCGGCGCCCGAGCCGCCAGTGCCGTCTGCGTTGCGCTTGGTGAGCAGCTTCGAGGCGCAAGTGGTCGGCGCATCCGCAGTGCACAGGGCGTCCTTGATCGCGATCGGGACGCCGCTCAGCGGACCGAGCGCCACGCCTCGGCTGCGCTTCTGATCGACGGCGGCGGCCGCCGCCAGCGCGGCTTCGCGGGCCACGTGTAGGAACGCGTGCAACCCCTGCTGCGCGTCCATGCGGCGGAGCGCGTGCTCGGTGAGTGCGACCGCGCTGATCTCGCCGCGCGCGACCTGGGCGGCCTGCTCGGCGATCGGCAGATCGAGTACTTCGCTCATTCGTCGACGAACGCCGGAACGGCGAACCCTCCGCCAGCCGTGCGCGGCGCTTCGCGCAGCGCGACCTCGTTACTCAGGCTCGGCTCCACCACGTCGTGACGAAGCGGCGCGCCGAGCACGGCAACCTGCGTGGTTTCGGCGACGGCGTCCGTGTCCAATTCGGCCAGGGAATTCACGTATTCGAGGATATTGCCGAGATCCTTCTGCATGCGGTCGATCTCGCTGTCCTCGAGCTCGAGTCGCGCCAGTTTGGCGACGTGTAGAACCGTTTCACGAGTAATGGCCATGATGAGCGGCGCGCAGGCTAGCATCATGGCGCGCCCTCTGCATTCGTCCGGATTCGACGCGCCGCGCGGTTATCGTCTATCGTCCGGGCGATGCCTCCCTACGGACCGCCCGGCCCGGGTGGTTATGGGCCGCCCGGACCGGGCGGTTACGGACCGCCGGCCAAACCAATCACTGGTTCGCCCGAGACCATGGCCATGCACGCCATGACGATCGATCCGAAGACCGGCTTGCCACGCGGTGAGCAGCCGCCCGCGAGCACCGAGGCCGTCGTCTCGCTCGTGTGCGGGATCTTGCTCTGTCTTGGACCGTTCACCGGCGTGCCGGCAATCGTCGCTGGCTTCATGGCGCGCAAGGCGGCTCGCCAGCGACCGCAGTCGGTCGGTGGAGCGGGTATGGCGACTGCGGGCATCGTGCTCGGCACGCTAAACCTGGTCCTATCTGCGGTAGGCATCGCCATCGGTTTGTATTCGCTTTTTCAGAGCTGAATCGCGCCGCTCGTAATCATCTGTTCAGGCCCGGTTTCAGCCAGAATTGCAGGCAATCCGGGCGCAACTCGCAGTCTAGCTGCGCCGACCCGAGACAAGTGCCCGATGCCCCGAAAGCTGCGCCCCGCTCGACGCCAAGAACCCCGCCCGATATGCTATGTGGCGCAAGCGGTCCGTTACGCGCGCGGGACCGGGACAGCACCTTGACCGAGTTTCGCGAATTCCAAGACGGCGAAGTGATCGCGGGCACCCGTTACAGGGTGATCCGTCTGATCGGCGTCGGCGGCATGGGCTCAGTGTACGAGGTCGAGCACGTGGAGCTCGGCAAGCGCTTCGTGCTCAAAGCGCTGCTCCGCGAGCTAGCGCGCCGTGAGGATTTAGCGGCCCGTCTGCGTAACGAGTGGCGAGCGCTGGCGCGCTTGCAACACGCCAACATCGTGAACGTCACCGACGCGGGGACCTCCGGTGGCGGCGTCCCGTTCTACGTCATGGAGCGCTTGGACGGGGACACGCTCGCCGCGCATTTGAAGCAGAAACGCCGCCTGCACGTGCTCGAAGCCGTGGCTGTTGCGGCCTGCGTGCTGGACGCCCTGAGTGCCGCTCACGACATCGGGATTATTCACCGCGACGTAAAGCCCGCCAATATCTTCCTCGTCAGCGGTGGTGGCGTGAAGCTGCTCGACTTTGGAGTCGCGAAAATTGCCGATGCGACCAGCGTCGTTACGGCACGCGGTCTAGCCGTCGGCACGCCGCGCTACATGTCTCCCGAGCAAGCGCGGGGCGAGCGCGTGGACGGCCGCTCCGACGTCTACGCCTCTGGGCTGATCTTGTTCGAGATGATCGCCGGCGTGGGCCCGTTCGACGACGCTCGCGACGCGAACGAGCTGCTGCTCGCGCACCTCGCGCGCGAAGCACCGCCGCTGTCCTCCCTGGTCATGGGCGTGTCGCCCGAGCTCGAGCGAATTCTGCTCGGCATGCTGGCCAAAGACATTCGTGCGCGGCCGACGCACGCTCGGCAAATCGCTCAGCAGTTGCGGGACTTCAGCGCGCGCCAGCAACAGACCCCCGCCACCGACGCGCCCACCGTGCAAGCCGGTTACGGCGCGCCGACGGTCGCCGGACGGCCAATTTCAGGTCGAAATCACGATCGCACGACTCGCGTGGAAGGCATCACAGCCGGCCGTCCGGCGACTGAGCCGACCGGCTCCGACGCAGCGCTCACGCAACCGATTCTATCCCGTCCGCACACCACTCAGGTCACGCTCTCGATCAACACGGGTGAGGCCTTTTCGGTTAGCCCCGCTCCCAACACGACGTTCGTCTCCCCACCGTCCTTCGACGGCAGTACGACCCAGGAGATGAGCGCAGTCGGGCCCGCAAGCTCGCGCGGCGCGTTCGGTCCGCCGAGCTCCGCCCCGCCGCCAGGCTTCGCATTCGAAGAGCGTGTCGATCGCACCGAAATGCTCGGTGAGGTGACGCCGCCCGTGCCGCTCGACGCACCGGCTACGCGCACTCGCGTGCCTCTGCCCGAGCGGGCTCGCCCGAACAGCGTGACGCCGCCGCCAGTCGTGGACACGGGTCGACCGGCTTCCGCCGCTACGCCGCGCGTGCAGCGCTTCGCTCGGGTGGCAGTGTTGGGAGCAGCCGCTTTGAGCATCCTGCTGGTCGCTGGCTTCGTCGTGCGGCGCGGCACATCGACGACCGGGGCGGGGGATGCGGCGCACGTCGTGACCGCGTCCCCGGCGCCCCAGCTACCGCCTGCCCCGAACCAGCCGACGCCTGCGGCTGAGCCTGTCGCCGCGCTAACCCCGCCGGTTGCGGTTGGGCCACCGGTTGCGGCCGCGCCTAGCGTTCCGGGTTTGCCGGGGGCCACCCCAGCCGCCAGTGCCTCGGCGAATTCTCCAGCAATTCCAAATATTAAGCGCCTTGTCGCGCCAGCGCAGGTGGCTCGAGCGATGGCCGCGCCAGCCCCTTCGGGCCTCTTTTTGAGAGCGGCCAACCTGCCTCCCGTGGCGCCACGGGCAAAAGCGCGCCCGGTCGAGCCGCCGATGCCCGCTTCCGGGCTGTAGCGTTGCTGTTTTAGCGCCTTGCGCGGCGCGCCCTCGTGCCGTAAGTTCCGCGCCCCTCGCCCCCCTGGCGGGGTCTATCAACCCTAAAAAACCACACGCCCCACACGCGACCAATCGAATCCGGTGCTCCTCCCTTTACTTGGGTGGGGTTGATTCGAAGGCGGGGCGGAGGAAAAACCGAGAGGAGCAAGCGTCATGGCTGAATCAGTATCGGGTGTTAACTCGCCCACAGAGACATTCGAGGGCACGAGCGAGATCGCAACCAGGTTGCGCAATCCCGCAGAGCCCCTAACCGTTCGCGAGCTCTTCGAAGCCGGCGTGCACTTTGGTCATCAGACCAAGCGCTGGAACCCGAAGATGCGCCAGTACATCTACGGCGCGCGCAGCGGCATTCACATCGTCGACCTCGACCAAACCGCTCGCTTGTTCAAGCGCGCCTACGACTTCGTGACCGAGACCACTTCGCGTGGCGGCGGCGTGTTGTTCGTCGGCACCAAGCGCCAAGCCCAGGAAATCGTCAAGGAAGAGTGCCGGAGGGCCGGCATGTACTTCGTGACGAACCGTTGGTTGGGCGGCACGCTCACCAACTTCCGCACCATCAAGGGCGGCCTGGATCGCCTGCGTTCGATTGAGCGCATGAAGGAAGACGGCACCTACGAGCAGCTCCCGAAGAAGGAGACCGTGCAGCTCGAAAAAGAGCGCGCGCGCCTCGAGAAGTACATCGGTGGCTTGAAGGGCATGGGCGCGGTTCCGAGCGCCGTATTCATCATCGACCCGGCGCAAGAAACCATCGCCGTGCAAGAGGCCCGCAAGCTGCGCGTGCCGATCGTCGCCATCACGGACACGAACTGCGATCCGGATCTCGTCGACTACGTCATCCCCGGTAACGACGACGCGATTCGCTCGGTCCGCCTGATCACGGGCGCGATCGCCGACGCGTGCGTCGCCGGCTCGGCGCGCCGTCGCGAGTTCCAGCAGCAGCGCGACCGCGACAGCAACCAGAACGACGGCCGTCAAGGCGGTCGTCCGGGCAACGACGCTCAGGTTGTCTACGCCGGCGGGCGTGGCAGCCGCGGTGGTTCGGATTCTTCGAACTGAGAGGCACCCATGGCTCAAGTGAACATGCAGCTAGTGAAGGAGCTCCGCGACCGCACTCAAGCGGGGCTCAACGATTGCAAAGCCGCACTCGTCGAGGCTGAAGGCCACCTGGAAAAGGCGGTCGAGGTCATCTTGAAGAAGGGCCTCGCCAAGAGCGCGAAGCGCGCCGGCGCAGTCGCCAGCGAAGGCCTCGTGATCACGAGTGTCTCCGCGGACGGCAAGCTCGGCGCGATCGCCGAGGTCAACATCCAGACGGATTTCGCAGCGCGCAACGCCGAGTTCATCAGCTTCGCTGAGAAGGTCGTGCAAGCGGCGCTCAAGGCCAAGCTGGGTGTCGAT
Source organism: Polyangiaceae bacterium (assembly GCA_036509605.1). Classification (GTDB taxonomy): domain Bacteria; phylum Myxococcota_A; class Polyangia; order Polyangiales; family Polyangiaceae; genus PMG-095. The sequence continues at coordinate 8,519 of DATCFJ010000773.1, forward strand.
CTCGGCGGCGAGCCGTTCCCCGGCGGCACCGGCACGGTCGAAGACAACCGCGCGGCGCTGGTCGGTAAGCTCGGTGAGAACATCACCGTGCGCCGCTGGGATCGCCTGTCGATCGACGGCGCTGGCCGCGTGCACTCGTACGTGCACATGGGCGGCAAGGTCGGCGTGCTGCTCGCAGTTCGCACCGGCACCGAAGCCGCTGCGAAATCGCCCGCGTTCGAGAAGTTCGTGGACGACAGCGCCATGCAAATCGCTGCGATGGCGCCG
>DATCFJ010000774.1:0-5590 GCA_036509605.1 Polyangiaceae bacterium
CTGCTGCTGCTGCTGCCGCGGGCTGCGGCCACGAGGGCGCCACGAACGGCGCGGGCGTCACCGTGGTGATCACGTCTTCGAAGCGCGCGGGCGGAGGCTCGGGCGCACGCCGCGGCGCGGGATTCGCGCGTGCCGCTACGCTCGGAGATTTCGCGGCAACGCTCGGTGCTCTCGACGCGGCCACACTGGGCGCCTTCGGTGCCGGGCCGCTCGGAAGCTTCGGGCCGGGAGGGCCCATACCGAGGGTCGTCATGCGCGCTGCACGCGCCATCGGCGAAAGCTTAGGCCGCGAGTCTTCAAGCAGATCGGATGCGGAAACGCTTAGTGGCTCCTCGGATTCGAAGCGCGGCAGCGAGTCTATCGCGGCAGCTTTGGGGTTCTTGCCGAGGTCCAGCGGACTTTGCACGCGCGGCTTCGTAAGCTCTTCATTGCCGAAGCCTTTGTGGCTGAGCGGCTGCACCGTTGGCGGAGGAATGGAGTTTTGCTTCGGCATCGTCCTTCGCACCTCGGCGGCGACGGCCTCGACGCCGATCCGCTTTTGAAGCGCGCTGTACACGACAGAACGGTCGTGCCAGAGGCGCGCCTCGCCGTCGGTCGGGCCGAGCTGTAGCGAGCGCGCGAGCACCTTCTCGGCCCGCAGCGCGTCCCCGCGACGCAGCAGGACTTCACCCAAGTAGCGAAAAGGCTTGGCATCTCGGCCGTCCGCCTTGCCGGCTGCAACGAGCGCGGCCTGGGCCTCCGCGAGCAGACCTGCGTCCAAATGCATGCGCCCGACCGCGAGCATCACGCGCCCGTCCTCGACATGCCAGGTATCCGCGCTAGCAGAGACCTCGCGGATCAGCTCCTCGCGGGAAGAGTTACCGAGAAAGGAACAGAGCGCGATGGTCGCATCGGCATCGGGGTTGCTCCGCCATTGGCTAAGGAGCTCGTCGAGCGCGCTCATATCTGGCCGAGGATACTCAGGACCGTCCAAAACCTGTAACGCTTGTTTCGCATTTTGGGACTTCATGCTTCGTGAGCGCCGCCCCTTGACCGGCCCGAGCGCCGGACCCTACCTACATCTGACGCTGGCGTTGCGAAGGAAGAGCGGCCAAAGTGACGCCGTTCTTTAGCTAGCGCTAACCCGCCGGCATGTGAAGCTTCGCTAGCCAGCACCTGAGAATCGTGGCAGCGGTTCGCCCCCAAGCTAACGCTCCGGAAACTTCCGGGCAGTCGGACCAGAATGTGCGGCGTCTTCGGCATCTACGGCCATAAAGAGGCAGCGAACCTGACCTACCTGGGGCTGCACGCCCTGCAGCACCGCGGTCAGGAAAGCGCAGGCATCGTTACCAGCGACGGCTCGCAGCTGAGCCTGCACCGCGGCATGGGCCACGTGATCGACGTCTTCCCGCCCGAGCAGCTCGAACGGCTCGGCGGCCCCCACGCGATTGGCCACGTTCGCTACTCCACCGCCGGCGGCTCCGCGCTGAAGAACGCCCAGCCCATCGCGGTCGACTATTCGCGCGGCTCGATTGCCATCGCGCACAACGGCAACCTGACGAACGCCGAAGCACTACGCGAAAAGCTAGAAGAGCGCGGCTCGATTTTCCAAAGTACGAGCGACACCGAAGTCATCGTGCACCTGTTCGCGATGAGCCAGCAGCGCTCCTTCGAGGACCGCGTGGCGGACGCGCTGAGCCAGGTTCAAGGCGCCTATTCGCTGCTGATCTTGACGCCCGAGAGCATGATCGCCGTGCGCGACCCGATGGGCATTCGCCCGCTGTGTCTCGGCAGGCTGCCGGGCACGGATACGTACGTCGTCGCCAGCGAGGCCTCGAGCTTCGATCTGATCGACGCCGAGTACGTGCGCGAGGTCGAGCCCGGGGAGATGCTCGTGATCGATCAGCGCGGCATGCGCAGTGTCTGGCCGTTCGCCGAGGTGCCGCGTCACGGTTGCATCTTCGAGTACGTCTACTTCGCGCGCCCGGACTCCAACATCGACGGCGTGAGCGTGTATGAGGCTCGCAAGAACTTGGGCCGCGCGCTCGCGCGCGAGCACGGCGTCAAGGCGGACGTCGTCATTCCCGTGCCAGATTCCGGCGTGCCCGCCACGATCGGCTACGCCGAGGAGTCGAAGCTGCCGTTCGAGCTTGGGCTGGTGCGTAGCCACTACGTCGGACGCACGTTCATCGAGCCGCGCCAGAGCATTCGCCATTTCGGCGTACGCCTGAAGCTGAACCCGATCAGCGCCATCCTCAAGGGCAAGGTCGTGGTCGTGGTCGATGACAGCATCGTGCGCGGCACCACCAGCCGGAAGATCGTGAAAATGCTGCGCGACGCGGGTGCGAAGGAAGTGCACATGCGCATCTCTAGCCCGCCCACCAAGTGGCCTTGCTACTACGGCATCGACACGCCGACGCGCGGCGAGCTGATCGCCTCCAGCCATTCGGTGGAGGAGATCAACCAGTACATCACCAGCGACACACTCGCCTACCTGTCGCTCGATTCGATGGTCCACTCGGTAGTCTCGGCCCGCACCGAAGCCGTCGGGCGCAGCACCCGCCGCACGCTGCCCATGGCATCCGGCACGCCCACCGACATCTCGCTGAACAAGGACTCCTTCTGCACGGCCTGCTGGACGGGGAAATATCCGATCGAGTTCACGCCGCACCCGCGTCAGCGGCAAATGCGGCTCTTGGATCTGTAGCCGGCTATTCTTGCGCGCTCCCGCGCACTCGCACCCACCTCTCCGCCAATGCTCGACGCGCTGCCCGACCAGGTTTCGATTTACGAAGTCTCGCCCCGCGACGGCTTGCAGAACGAAGCCCTGCCCATCCCCCTCGACGGGAAAAAGCAGCTCATCTCTGCGTTGATCGCGGCGGGTTTGAAGCGGATCGAGCTGACCAGCTTCGTGTCCCCGCGTTGGGTGCCGCAGCTCGCGGACGCCGAGGAGCTGGCACGAGAGTTCCAGGCGCCGCCGGGCGTCACGTTCAGCGCGCTATGCCCGAACGCCAAGGGCTTCGAGCGCGCGCACGCCGCCGGCTTGCATGAGATCGCCGTGTTCATGTCGGCAAGCGAGACGCACAACCGGAAGAACACGAACAAGAGCATCGCCGAATCGCTCGACACCTTCCGCGAGGTCGTGCCTCCGGCTCTAGCGGCCAACATGCGAGTGCGCGCTTACGTGTCGACCGTTTGGGGCTGCCCGTACGAAGGCGACGTGGACCCAAAAGCTTCGCTCGCCATCACGCGCACCTTGCTCGAGCTCGGCTGCTATCAAGTCTCGCTCGGCGACACGATCGGCGTCGGCACGCCGCTGATCACCAAGCGGTTGGTGTCGCTGTTTCTCGCTGAATTTGCGGCACCACAGCTGGCGTTGCACTTTCACGATACGCGCGGCACCGCCTTGGCCAACGCCCTGGTCGGGCTCGAGCTGGGCATTCGCGATTTCGATTCGTCGGTCGCCGGGCTCGGCGGTTGTCCGTACGCGCCGGGTGCTGCGGGCAACCTAGCCACCGAGGACCTCGTGTACATGCTGCAAGGCATGGGCGTCGAAACCGGCGTCGACTTGGACGCGCTGATCGAAGCAGGGCGGGTCGCCGAAACCGTGGTCGGACGCCGCCTGCCGGGCAAGGTTCACCAAGCTGGGCCGCGCGTGCTTCGTCAGTAGCGTGGCTACCGCACCGGGGGCGGCAGCACGCAACCCATGCCCACGAAGTAGATCTGCTGGAAGTTGGTCTGTAAATTCACGTACAGCACGCCGACGTCGCCATTCGGACCGAAGGCGGGCGACGGGAAAAAGCTATCCGACGTGGTCGACGTGAGCCGAGTGCGCGGCGTCAAAATTTCCAGATTCGGGCCCAGAATCTGCCAATAGATCTCGAAATTGCCGCGTTGGTTGTCGGCCCAAAAGAGCAGCGCGCGATCACCGAGCGACAGTAGCGAGAAGCTGCGAGCAATCGTCGCGCCGCTGGTGATCGGGCGTGCGGGCTGTAACACCGCGCCGTTTTCGTCGACGACCGCGGCGATCACCGAGGGGCCGTGCGGCACTGGCGTTCCACCTGCCGCCCGGGTACCGGCTTGCTCCCAAGCGACGAGGAAGTGCCCCGAGACAGACACCAAGTGCGTGCCCTGGACGTCCACGCCGCCCAGATCCGTGCTGGCGCTAACGTCGCTCAGGTCCGGAGCGGTGGTGAGAAACTTAGTGTGCACCGTGCCGTTCGGGTGTTGCGAGGACGGAAAGGCGATACCGACACGCTTCTGACCGAGCGCGACGTCGGGGCTCTCGTCGTTCTCGCTGGCGCCGGTGAGCAGGAGATTTCCGCCGACGAGCGAGCCGTCGAACGCCACCAACTGACCGAACAGGCGCACGTCGTCTGAGCCCGGCGTGCTGAAGCGCCGGTCGTCCCAGACGAGGAGAGTCTGGGTGCCGTTCCAGACCGGCACCGAGTTGAGCGAGAAGTCGGGGGCGTTCGTGACTTGCACGTCCGGGCCGAGCTTCTTGCCGTTCGAGTCGAAGCGATTGAAGTAAACCTCGTAGTTGCCGTCCCGGCGCGCGTCTGCCCAGGAGCGCTCGAAGAAACTGCCGTTGTACAGAGCGGTGCCCGCGTAGGTCTCGCTGTTGATGTCGGTCAGCGGCGTCTCGGGCACGACGCTCGTGCCGTCGCGCGCAAGGCCGTTGAAGTACGAGCTCGAAATCTTGTCGTGACCGGTGTAGATCGCACCGTAGCGCTTGCCGTCGAAAGCTAGCGATGGGTTGAGCGCAAGATCGAACTTGCTGGACGACACGCGGACCGCCGCGGTCGGCGCGCCGTACGCGGCGCCGTCATCGATCACACCGTTGCAGTCGTTGTCGACGCCGTCGCAAATCTCGACACCGCCCGGATGTGCGGCGGCGCTGCTGTCGTTGCAGTCGTCGCCGCAGGAGCCGGGAGCGCCGGGCGCAAAGCCTGGCTTGGGGCTCCTGTGGCCGTCTCCGTCTAGGTCGAGCGTGACGGGGGTGAACGCGCACTTTCCGCTGTCCGGATCGCAACTGTCCGACGTGCACTCGTCGTGATCGTCGCACACCGTAGCCGGCAGCGACGCGCAGATGCCTTCACGACACTCCGCCGGAGCGCACAGATCCCCGGTCGCGCAATCCAGATCGGTAACGCAGGGGACAGGCGGCGGATCGACACCGGCGTCGCTCAGGTAAATACCCGTGCGCGCACCGCAACCAGCTCCGCAAACCCCGCACAGAACCAGCGCTATCGACGTGAGCCGGCCGCAGCTTAGGAACATACTCCGTAGCCCTCGACGTCCAGCTCGCCGCAGATCAAGCCGGCGGGACACGAGCTTTGCACGCCGATGCGACACAGCTGCACGCAGTGCTTGCCCGGCTCCGAACCAACGACGCACACGAAGCCCGACGCGCAGCGAGTCGACCCGTTGCCGCAGGTGTCGCCCTGCCGACCGCTACCTGCCGTCAGACATTGCGTGCCGAAGCTCTGCGCGCCGCAGCCATCACCGAACGGATGATCGACGTACGGGTAGCAACCTTCCCCTTGTAAGCAGGTCGGGTTCGCCGAAAACGGATCACACTCCATGACCCCCGGGGGCGGGGCAGCGTCGG
>DATCFJ010000775.1:0-2780 GCA_036509605.1 Polyangiaceae bacterium
CTGAGCGAGACGAACATTGCTCGGCGCAAGGGCGTTTCCAGCTGTATCTCGACCGGATCCTCGCCCGGGTCGAGATTCCGTTCGCCACGCTCGAGTTCGGATTGTCGACGCAAATCTTCGATAGCCGCCAGCACCATCGTCGTTTTGCCGACACCGCGGTTGCCGGAGATGACGAACGAGCGCCCGAGGGTCCGCCCGCGGCAGTACTTTTCAATGGATGCGCGGAGCCGCCAAAACGCTGGACCACGCACGATCTCGGCTTTGCCGCGTACGCGTGCAAAGGGCTCACGTTGCGGCTTGATGATGAGCGGCATGGCTTCCCTTACTGTGCGGGCGCCGGGGCGGCTGACGGCGCTGCAGCCGGCTTTGGCGCTGCGCCTTTGGGGGGTACGGGTGCTACCGCTGCGGACGGTGACGTCGCAGCTTTGTCCGCGGCCGCCTTCTCAGTCCTGAGCCGCTCCGCTTCGCGTTGGGCTTGGTCTTCGGCACGATGCTTCTCATCCAGCGCCGTCTTCTCATCCTCGCGCTTGAGCTTCAGCATGGTGGCAGCGTCCGCACGCTCGTTGCTCAACTTGGCGGCAGCGTCAACGCGGGCCATTCGAGTGGAGTAGATGGCGAGCGCCGCCCCCAGCGCCCACAAGAACAACCCGGCGACCAGGGTGACGAGCGCAGTAGTCACGCGCCAACCTCCAGTGCCGCCTCCCAAGCCTCCCCAATGAGCGCTGGCGCTCACCACCTCGCCGGCCTTGACGCGTGCATAAAACAAGGCAGTGCACGCAGCAGCCAGTCCGAACACACTCAGCTCGACCGCAAAGAACCACTCGTTCGGAGCCATGCGCGCGAATCTCGGCGGCTAGCGCACCTCAGTCAATGGGTAAATATCCAATCTTTGCCCGAGTTCTGGTCGCTCGAATGGTCCTCGATTGCCCGCACTGGGCCACAGCGGCGGGAATTTTGGCGGCGACCTTCTCCAGCCCTCCGGCCATCAACCAGTTCACTCGAGCCGAGACTAGCCGCAGTAACTCATGGTTTGCCTCTAGGCGCAGTCTACGCAATCTTGCACTACTGTTGCGGCGCCGCCGCAGTCGTTGATGCACTTGGCGAGGGCAATGGCGTCGCCTGGAAGCACTCGCCCCGAACACCAAGGCAAGGTGTGAAGAAGCGCGGCGTCAATATCGTTTTGGACGGTAAATATCACTTGCAAGCAAACCGCGCTCTCCGCGGGGCTTGGGCACCATTCGGTCACACAGACATGGCTCATGACGCTACCTCGGTTATTGAGTTGGCTTCCTGCGCAGCCCTCATGGGCTCGCGCGGTTCTTGTTTACCGTTTGAGCCTCGGAGAGCACGGCGGGGTCGAGCGCAATGCCAACGAACCACGCGCGCGCTGGGTGCCAGCCCGTGCTTGCGTCGGTCGTTCCAAACAAGAAGCCACCGTTGAACTGGAATGCCTTCGACATGTAGATGCCGAGGCCTCCCCCGATCTGCACGAACGTCTTGTCATCCCCGCTGAACCGCAACAATGCGATCGGCGAGATGCCAGACAGGAAGACGGCTTGCTTGACGTCGCCACCCCATGGCCCGCGTGTGAAGAACGAGCGGCTGACGGGTGTCAGGGTGACCGCGAATGAAACGGACCGCAACGCGTTTGTCGCGAGTATCTCGCCCTGCACACGAACGAGCGAGTGCGCGTCGCTTGGCTCGACATTGAGCGTTATTACCCTCTGCAGTGGCTTAATACCGGCGTCGCGGGTAAGGCTCAGCGTGATGCGCGTAGCGCCCGGCTTCAGCGTCACGCTCGTTGCCCAAACAGCCAGATCTTTTGTCAGCGGAGTAATCACAGGAGGCTCTGCGCCCGAGCTCACCTCAATGGCCGCGGCGGTAATGGCTGGGGCGGGCTTCACCGTCCAAGAGCTCTCGCACGTCGTGGCACCCCTGGAGTCTGTTTCGAGTAAGCTCCATGCCGCGGAAACCTTGAGCAAGTCCGAAATGCTTTGAGTGTCGCCGCAGACGTACGGAATCGCATCGTTCTGTTGTAGGGGCCAGTCGAAGGGCGCCCGACGACAGACAAGTTCGGAACTGGGATCTGCAATCGCGCCGGTGAAGAGGACCTCCTGACCGACCGCGCTTGTGGGTATGGCCGATATCGCGGCCTGTGCCGCGTCAAGCTCAGTCTGCGCATTTTTCGCCGTGGTCTGCGCATCTGCCGATGCGGGAGCCGACGCGAGCGCTGAATCAGCCTGGGCTTTTGCGGTCTTCGCGTTCGCCAGACGCTGAAACGGATGCGCTCCTTTGGTCGCGTTATCCAGTCTGTCTTTCGCCTTCTTTGCGGCAGCTTGCAATGCCAGATCCGTTGGGGCCGCCTTCAGCGCCGCGTCCGCTTTCGTCTTCTCATCGGCAGCTGCCTTCAGTTCCTTTGCGGCTTCCCCATCAGCCTTCGCGACGACCGCGCATAGGCCGGGATCGGGCTGCATGAATACCTTGCCCTTGACGCCCGAGGTGTGCCCAACAACCGGAAACCCCTGGAGTTCCGGCGGGGCCTGCGAAGCGGCGACGGCTAGCTGACCAATATCGACCGGCACATTGGGGAAGAAGCGAGTTGGGTCGACGACGATGGTCAGCGTGTCGCCCTCGACGAACCGGTGCGTCGCGACGCCGGGATTGACCGGATGGGGGGTCAGCTGTCCATCGAACCAGATCTTCACGGGTGGGGACGGCGGATCATCGGCTTGCGCAACGGCGGGCGACGCGATCGCCGCGAAGAGGAACAAGACGGAGAG
>DATCFJ010000776.1:0-2146 GCA_036509605.1 Polyangiaceae bacterium
GCGCCTCGACACGCACCCTGTCCAACAATTGCGCGTCGCCGGCAAGCCGCCGGTGCAACAGCTTCGCAACCAGCTGACGCCCGATCCCTTCGTGGACCACGAGGAACACCTCGCCCATCCCGCCTTGGCCGAGCCGCCGCACTACACGATACGGCGTACCGACAAACAGGTCGCCCGCGGGCGGGGGGGCGGCCTTGCCGCCGTTGGGATCTGCGTTTGCCAACACTCTCGAAGGGCCCTCGGCCAGACCGGCCGCCAGTTGCGAAAAATCTCGATGCCCCGCCCGGCGCGACTTGCGAAGGTCTCGGAGCCCGTTTCGACCGCGATTTACCATGGATTGCGCCGGAAGTGGCAGCGGCTTCCAAAGCCCAGAAAGCGTGCGGGAAACCCCGCGCCGTACGCGCGGCGCGGAACGCGCGCGGTGCCCGACGGCGCTTGTTGCCTCGCGGAGGCCAACCGCCCTGGCGGATTTCGCACGCCATCTGCGCTGGTAGGCACCGAGCAGGTCGCTTGCGTCGAGAACGAAAATATCGCGCAACGAGCCCGCGCAGCGTCCGAGGGCCTTTGCGTGAGGCAACATAAATTCGCACAACATCGTCACGACGTCCCCCACCGAAGCTCCGAGGGGCAGGTCGTGAAGTTCGTCACTTCGGTCTCCGGACGCGCATGCCTGAATGATTGGGACCATCCGCTCCATGTAAGCGACATTCTGAATCTCCTGCTCGCGCTAAAACGAGCCGTCGCCGCGGCTGGTAACCAGGTGATCCTGCTGCTCGTCCTGCGCGAAGCGGTCCCGGCCCCTGCGGGGTTCCTACTCACTTGCCTGCAAGGCACGCTTCCAGCAATTCTCGACTGCTGCGAACACTTGGTGATCGTCGTCGAAGGAGCGAGCGCTGACCGCAGCTCGCTCCGCGCCGCCTTCCAAACCACGCGCCGGACGGCAACCAAACGCACGCCGCCACAAGTCTTCGAATCGCTGAGCGCCGCCTTCGAACACACCCAACGCTACGCACCGCACGACGTGCTCGAGCTCCAGCGACACGTTCTGCACCAAAGCTTTCCACCCAGCGGGCGGCGGCCATGATTGACAACGACGACGAAAACGCACCCCGTTTCCTAGTAGGCACCGTGCTTCACGAGCTTGCATCAGAGGCCGAGACCCTGCTGCTCATAGCGGAAGCTGTGGAGGATCGCGCGACGGGAATCGCAAGCAACGCCCATCCCCAGAAGCTGCGTGAGGCGGCGGCGCTCGTGAAGAGCTCGGCCCTGCAGCTCGTCATGGCCGCGGCAAACCTCGTCGGTACTGCGGAACGCTTGCGGCTCGTTGCTGAGTTCGTCGATGTTGACGACCGGAGCGGCGGCGAGCCGCCGTCTTGAGCGCGTTGAAGTTGCGCGCGTCGACATGGGCCTACTGGATCTGAAAGATACAAGTTGGTCGCCGCGTCGTAGCCAGAAATCGCGACCAGCGGCCGGCTGCTCAGAATTCGCTGGCAATCACTTGGAGCGCTGGATTGAACTACGACCCTAGACATGCTGCACTTTGAAAGTAAAAGTCGAATTCATGGACTCCGCCGGTCGCTGGCGAGCTCGCGGCGGTTCGCCAGTGGCTCGCATGGGGAGCGCGCTGGGCGGAGCGGCTCGATCCGCTGGGCGAGCTCGCGGCCGAAGCACGGCTCGTCGCGCCCGATTCGGCGCGAATGCCCGAGGACGAGTCCGCGCGACGTTTAGCCGTGCCGTTTCCGCGTTCTTGCGGTAGCCCGGCTGGGGCAGTGCAGCCGACGAGACGTAATCGAGTCTTGCCGGCGAGGACCGCGTGCTTCCCGCGCGGCTCCGCAGGGCATCTTTGGGCGCAAGTTGCCGGTGGCTGTGTGAGCGGAGCGAGACAATAGCGACGGGCGTGGCGCACGCGACGTCAGAACCGATGACAATAGTCACACAGGGCTCGACCGTTGGTCGTCAAAGTGCCGAGCCGGCTCGGACGAGTAGCTCAGGAATGACAATAGTCACACGCGACTCGACAGCCGATCGAGCGGGCTCGGTGTCTTCGAAATAATGTCTGCGGAAACGTGCGCATAACGTGCTGTCGTCCGGATGCTGCGATGGCCGAGAAGGACCTGGATCACCCGCAGGTCCGTGCCTGCCTCGA
>DATCFJ010000777.1:0-2555 GCA_036509605.1 Polyangiaceae bacterium
CCAGGTGAGACAACCGGGTAAGCGTACAACCTGCCAGTGTAGATCGCGTCTTGGTTCACGCCGGCGAAGGCGGTTTCGTCTACGTCGCCGCTGAACCCGCCGTCCCGCGAAGCGCGCGTCATTTCGCCGAGCTTTCTCTGATCGGGATCGCTAACCAACACGAGCCGTTTGCCGTCGGGGCTCAGCCCGGCACCCTGCGCAACGCTCCAGCCGCTTGGAATCGTGATCGGCGAACCAATGCTAAACGCGGCGCTCGCTTGCGCGCGATGCGCGACGTACAGCGCTCCGCCGCGCACAAACGCCAAGTCGAGCTCGTCGGCGGTGGCGGAAAGCAGAGTTTCGACTGCGGCACTAGACACCGGATCGACGCTGCTCGCACCGGACCACTTCGCCGTCATGCTGCAAGTCGACGGTTCGATTGGCGGTCGCCCGGGACCTACGTCAGCTCCGCCAGCTCCGCCAGCTCCGCCAGCTTCGCCCGCAGCGCCGCCCGAGAATATTCCGCCCTCGCCGCCGTCCACCGCCGGCTGACCGCCGCGACCGGCGTTCGCGCTCGTGCCCCCATGAGCGCTGCCGGCTTGCTCGTCGCCGCCGCTGGAGACACCTGCAGGATGACTGGCGTCCGACGAGCACGCGCCCGCCCCGGCGAACAGCACAACGCAAGCAACGGCGAGACCAGGAAAGTGAAGTGACGCGCGGAGAGTCATTCGGCAGGGACGCAACTGTAGCTTTGTCGCCAATCCTTTAGGATCGGGCTCAAAGTGCGCTCGGCATTGGGCACGAAGCGGACGGTGATCTTCAAATATTGCTGTGATTTGAGGTTTGCGCCGTCGAGCGCCAGCGATACCGCCGAACCGATCCAGCTCGTGGGGTTGGAGGTCGTAATGTCTGCCAGCTTCAGCACGCCGGGCGTTGTAATCGCGGTTGGCGCCGCGGCCAAGGTCGCGAACATCGTCGGGTCAGCTTGTGTTTCCGCGTACACCTCGAGCTTGGAATTGGTAGCAGGCGTGACCGCCATCCAATCGAAGAAGCGCCACACGACCTTCGTGCCGTCCGGGCAGTCCGACTGATAAATGCGCTCGTAGTTCATATCGCTAACCACGAGCACCGGCGGTGGCGTCTGGCATGCAGCGTTCACGCATACGAGACCCGAGCAACAGTCAGAAGCGGCTCCGCAGGATGCCGAGACAGCAGCGCAGCTCCCGGGTGCCGGGAGCGCCTGACAATGCCGGGTTGGTGGGTTAGTGAGCGGTGTATCGAGGCGACATGCAGCGGTCTTCGTTGCACCCGAACCGCCGCAGCAATCCGCGTCGACCTCACAGGTAGACGCGCTGCTCGTGCCCGCTGGATGGCAGGCATCGAGGACCCAAAACCCGCGCTCGTTGACGTAGCCCGACGAGGCGTCCGCGGAAAAGTTCTGGTTCGGCAGCCAAAAGCCAGGGTGACTGCGATCGGCCGCTCCCGAGACGGAGTCGTCGATCGCAGCAACCCAGAGCTGGCTCTGGATGTCCGAATAGTTCGTGATCGCCGTGTAGCTCGAGTTAGCGTAGCTTGCGGTGTTGCTAAAATCTTGCTGAATTGCCGGCAAATTCAAGGTGTTTCCGTAGGGCCGCGTGCTCGTGAAGACGACCCAGCGGTAGCCGCCGTCTGCCACCGGTAGCATTGTCGGCTGATAGGACTTGTTGGTGTCTTGCGGGCGCTCACCGCTGTTCAACTTGGTCAGAGCCACGGGCGCAGGCGGCGTCGCTTGGCTGTCGACGGACCACAAGCGACCTGGGTCCTCGTAATAGTTCGTCGGCCCCATGTAGCCGTACTTCGTCGCCCAGTTGTTGCGGCAGCATGAGTCACCCGGGACTGTGGATTGAAAGATCACGCTGCGCGAGTCGCTCTCGAACGCGGGCCATTTCAGAGCGTCCCCCAGCGGCCAGTTATTGGCGATCAAGTGACGATTCTTGAATAGCTTCGCGGTCTCGTCGAAGTCGTAGGTGCTGACTCCTTTTCGCCAGCCAGCGCCGTCGGCAGAGTCACCGTCGACGAACACCAGCTTAGTGCCGTCTGGAGAGAACGACGGCACCATCAAGGTCTGGCCTTCGAGCCCCCAGTTGCCGTTGCGAGCAGCGGTGACGTCGACCGGAGCCGGCGCAGCGACGGTCGGCACTTGCCAGACCCAGTAGCTCGTGTTGTTGCCGTTGTCGCCGCCGTCGATGACGAAGCCGGTTGTTCGGGTATAGGCGGCTGGCGTGAAGGCCGTGCTCGGAATCGTCACCCACGTGGCGCCGGCGCAAGGCGTCTTCCACTGCAGCTGTGCACTGGCGTTTCCGCCACCTTCGTACCAATCGAATTTGAAGTCGTGCAGCCCGGGATCGAAGTACGCGCTGCCCAGCAAAGGTCCGTAGCTCCACAGGCTCGCCACGCGCGTGTTGTCGATCCAGAGTCGACCGCCGTCGTCGATATTGCCGTTGCTGCGGAACTCGTAGACTCCGGCGCAGGCCAGGTTGATTTGGCCGGTCCAGCGTGCGCTGTAGGTGTCGTCGCTAGAAATGACGGAGTAGTTT
>DATCFJ010000778.1:0-7910 GCA_036509605.1 Polyangiaceae bacterium
CCGCGAATGGCTAAGTCGATCGCCCTCGCGGCCGATGCATCCCTGCTGGCTTCGTTGCTCCTCAGTTACATACCAGCGGTATGCGCCTTCGTCGCGCCTCGCCAGCCGGGGGCCGGGGCCGCGATCATCGACCGACTTAGCCATTCGCGGGCCCTTACTCGCTCTGCTTCCGCTCTAGCTCTTCCCAACGCTTGGTCAGCTTGTCGACTTGGGCCTTGGCAAGCTCCAGCTGCGCCGTCACTTTGGCGACCTCTTTGCCGCCGCTCGCATACGTGCTCGGGTTTGCCAGCGTCGCGCTCAGCTCGGAAACATGCTGCTCGGCCTTTTCGATGGCATCCGGTAGCCCCGTGAGCTCGCGCTGCTCGACGTTGGATAGCCCCTTCTTTTGTTTGGGGCGCTCGGGGCGCGCGGCCGGTGCGGCTGCGGCGGTTTTCGCGGGCGGCGGGCTACTCGGTTTGGGCGCGCTCTCGCGCTGCGCCTTCAGGCGCCGATACGTCGTGTAGTTTCCGGGATAGCGAGTCGCGTGACCACCCTCCTCGAACGCCAGCACACTGGTCGCAACGCGATCCAAGAACCAACGATCGTGAGTGACGACCAGCGCAGTGATGCCAAAATCGACCAGCATGCTCTCCAGCGCGCCCAGCGTCGCGGTATCGAGATCGTTGGTGGGCTCGTCCAGAATCACCAGGTTCGCGCTTTGACGCAGGAGCCGCGCCAAAGCCACACGCGCACGCTCGCCGCCCGACAGCGAGCCGACGATCTGGCGCTGCTTGTGCGGGTCGAAGGCGAAGCGCTCCAAGTACGAACGGCATTCGATGACCTCGCCACCGAGCTCGATCTTCGATTGGTCGCCGGCCACGTTGTCAAAGATGGATTTGGTGTCATCGAGCCCCGAGCGGCGCTGATCGAAGTACGCGACTTTCGTATTCTGGCCGAGCACTACGCTACCGCCCGCCGGCTTGAGCTCGCCGAGCAACGTCTTCAAGAGCGTGGTCTTGCCGCTGCCGTTCGGACCGACGATGCCGATGCGCTCGCCCTCGGTCAAAAACAAGCTCAAATCGTGAATCAGCGTTCGGCCGCCGATCTCGACCCGCAGATCGCGCAACTCGAGGATGGTCTTGCCGCTGCGCACGATGTCCAGCTCCAACGTCGCAGTGCGGTCGAGCTTCGGACCGGTGACGGCTTTCGCGGTTTCAGCCCGATCGATGCGCGCTTTCTGCTTGGTGCTGCGCGCTTTGGGCTGACGACTGAGCCACTCCAGCTCCTTACGCAAGAAGTTCTGGCGATTCGACTCAGTGCGTTCGGCGTGAGCCATGCGCTCCGCCTTCTGCTCGAGGTAAAGCTGATAGCCACCGTCGTAGCTATACACTTCGCCGTTGGCCACCTCGACCGTGCGCTGAGCGACGCGGTCGAGCAGGTAGCGATCATGCGTGATGAGCAAGATCGCGTTCTGATACTCGTCGATCAAGTACTCCTCGAGCCACTCGATCGTCTCGGCGTCCAAATGGTTGGTAGGCTCGTCGAGAATCGCCAGATCCGGGCTCGAAATCAGCACGCGAGCCAAAGCGACGCGGCGCTGCTCGCCACCGCTCAAGCTGGAGACCTTCGCGTCGGGGCGATTGATGCTCAGATGATTCATGAACGCCAGCACGTTGTGCTCGCGATCCCAACCGCCGAGCCGCTCGACGTCGGCTTGCGCGGTGGACTGCTGCTCGAGCAAGAACTCGATGTTCCCCTCGCCCTTCGACAAGGCGAGGCTCGCCGCTTCGTGGCGAGCCACTGCGTCCGACCAGCCGAGCAAGCCGCTGGTCACCGCTTCGAACGCTGTCGGATCGCCGTCGAATGTCGGCACCTGTTCGAGGTAGGCAATCGACGCCCCGCGGCGCCGCGCCACGCTGCCCAAATCGGCCGGCTCGGTTCCCGCCAAGATACGCGACAGCGTACTCTTGCCAGCTCCGTTCAAGCCGACGATGCCGATGCGCTCACCCGGATCGATCGATAGGTCTGCGGCTCGCAGCACGGTGTGGTTGCCGTAAGCCCGGTGGACGCCTTGAGCGGTAACGATGGACACTTTGGGGCGCGGGCCTAACACCAACGCCGGCTGAGCGCTATAAAAGCCGTTGATCTTCCGGTCTTCGAAGGAGGCAATCGCTGTGATAGCTTCATTCGGATATGGCGCAGCGCACGTTCGCGATCGGCGATATCCACGGTGAGACGAAGCACCTGTACAAGCTGATGTCGACCTTGCCCAAGCTCGACGCCGAGGACACCATCGTTTTCCTAGGGGACTATGTCGACCGAGGCCCGCAGTCGGCTCAAGTCGTCGACTTCGTGCGTAGCCTGCCCGGAAAGACGCCGGCCAAGGTCATCGCGCTCCGCGGCAACCACGAAGATGCCTGGCTGCGCGTAATCGACCGCGGCTGGGATGAGTTCGTCACCCCGCCGGGTAACGGCTGCCTCGCCGCGTATCGCTCCTTCGTGAACGGCACGGTGCCGCGCGAAGACGAGCGGCCGCACCAAAGCGAAGCCATGATCTTCAGCTCAGGCGATTTCTTCCCGCCGCAGGTCGTGGATTGGTTCCGTGCCCTACCGTATTGGTACGAAGATCAGCACGCCATCTACGTGCACGCTGGCTTGCCGCGCGCTCCCGAAGGCTTCATGCACCCGAGCACGGTGCCCGACCCGATTGTGCTGTTGTGGCTGCGCGACGATCACTTCTTCCGCAACTATCGCGGCAAGCTCGTGGTCTTCGGCCACACCCGCACGGAGTACTTACCGCCTGAGCTCTCGGGTTACACCCCCGAAGATCCCAGCGACTTGTGGGCGGGGGAAAACGTAGTCGGCATCGACACCGGCTGCGGCAACGGCGGCTTCCTCACCGCCCTCGAGCTACCCGCGATGAACGTGTACGAATCGCGGGAATGAAGCCGCTCAAGCGCTGACGCGCGCGTCGAGCCAGGCCAGAATGTCGGCCAGGACGACTTCCTTACCCAGGTCGTGCAACGGATCGTGGAAGTAGCCGTCGTATAGCTTGAGGGTTTTGTCCTTGGACCCAGCCGCGTCGTAGAACGCTCGGCTGCCGCTCGGCTTCGCCGCCTTGTCCAAAGTGCCGTGCAGAATGAGCACGGGCAGCGTGATCTTCGGGAACTCTTTAGTGAGCCGCTCGTCCGCGCGCACCATAGCCGCTACCGTCAAGCTCGGTTGAACCTCGTTGTCGAGCAGCGGGTCGTGGTTCATCGCTTCGACGACTTTGGGGTCGCGCGAGAAATCCTCGTTGTTTAGCTTCAAGACATGCGCGTGCGGCGCCACGTGGCTAAGCCCCTTGAGCACCGCGAGCACAAAATCCGGCGCCGGCAATTGGTACGCGAAGCTTTCGCGCACGAGCCCAGCAATCTCGACCTGATGCTCCAGCGCATACAAACACGACACGACCCCACCCGCGCTGTGACCCAAGACGTACACGGGCAAGCCTGGTTCGCGCGATTTCGCGATCGCCACCGCGCCAGCGACGTCGCTCACGTAGTCATCGAACTTCTCGACGAAGAAGCGTTCGCCCTCCGACTTGCCGCGTCCACGCAAATCCAGCGCGTACACCGCGAGCCCCCGCTCCACGAATTGCCCTGCAACCGCGGCGTATTGACCGCTGTGCGCCTTGAACCCGTGCACAATCACGACAACTGCCCGCGGCGTCGTCGGCCGCCACGAGCGCAGGAACAGCTTCAGCCCAGGTACACCCTCGAAAATTTCTTCTTTCATGGTGGTGCAGCTGCGATACCACACAATGCCCCGCGCTCACCGACAGCAAGCCGTCCATCACGCGTCAACCGGGGAACTTTTCAAGTCACGAAATGCTGACGCAACAATCCCCTGTGGACGAGTTGGATTGATGGTCACCCGCCACGGCGGATTCCGTCAAAGCCTTCGGCGCCGCGCCGCGGCATTCGAGAGCGTCCAGACATCGCCGCCACACTCATGGCGCACTGGCCCACATCTTCGGCTTACGAGGGCGAACCCGGCGGAAGGCCTCGTCCCCAGCGCCTTTTGCTGCTCGCTCCGCATGTAAAACTTTTGCATCCAAGGCACGCACGCGAAGACACCGACCGCGGGTCGAGCGTGAACCTCAAGCTCGCGGGTGCTGCGTCGCGCGTCGACACACGATCCACGACGCCGAAGGCTCCGACGCCACGTGCCGTGGCACGTGACCATCAATCCCAAATCTTCAGGGTAGCCGCGTTACGGTCGCCACGAGCGAGCGCACGGAGCTGCCAGTGAAGGGCTTTTTTAGCTTGGGGTTGTGCACGGAGTCGAAGAAGTGGGCGGCGGGTTCGGCGAAGGCGCCGCCAGTCATGAAGACGACTTTTTCTTCTTGGCCGGGGTGCATCTCCAGGATGCGTTGATACACGTCGACGCCGGACATCTCGGGCATCATCACGTCGCAGAAGATTACGTCGTAGGCGCTGCCTTCGGCGAGCTTTTGCATCGCCTCGGACCCGGAGGTGGCAACACTGACCTCGTGCGAGACGAGCACGCGGCGGAATGCCCGCAAAATGGCAGGCTCGTCGTCGATCACCAAGATGCGCGCACGGAAGCGGTCGCTCGAGAACGGCGTCACGCTGTCCAGCGCCGGCTCGGGCGCGGCCGTGAGCGGCGCAGCAGGCAGCGTGAGCATGACTCGCGTTCCGCGACCGAGCACGCTCTCCACCTGAATCTCGCCCTCCAGCTCGCGGACGATGCGTTGCGCGATCGACAAGCCGAGTCCCGCGCCCACGCCAACCGGCTTAGTCGTGAAGAATGGATCGAAGATGCGCGTCAGATTCTCGCTTGCAATGCCGCAGCCGCTATCAAGGACTTCGAGCATGGGGCGACCGCGGCCATCTTGCCTCGTGCGCACGGTGATCGTATTGCGATCGATGGCGCCTGGCTCGATGGCATGTGCCGCGTTGATCAGCACGTTCAGGATCACCTGACCGAGCCGCGCTTCCGTACCAAACACGGCTGAAACACCCTGAAATTCGCGTACCACTCGGGCGCGATGCTTGATCTCGTTGGCCGCCACGCTGAGCGCGCGCTCGGCGGCGTGCTCCAGATCCACCGCGACCACGCGAGCGTCCAGCGGACGCGAAAAACTACCGATGTCCGACACGATGCGGCGTACGCGCTCCGCGCCGTCCAAGCTGTCGTCCAGGACATCCCCGAACTCGAGCAGCGCCTTGCCTTCCAGCTTGCCGGAATTGTGCGTGAGCACGCGCTTCACGTACTCGAGATTGGCGATCACGTAGGACAACGGGTTGTTGATGCCGTGCACCACACCTGCCGCTAGCGTACCGATAGAGGCCATGCGGTCGCGGCTTTGCAAGCGCTGTTCGAGGTCAGCCGAGCGCAGTGACGCTGGCGCGCTCTGCTCCGGGTGGGCTTCGAGCAGCGCCAAGCGCCGCCCCGAGTCGTCGGCAACGCCCGTGCACGTGCAGCTGACAGTGAGCTCCGAGGTCGGCTGTTTCACGCGAAACTCGCTCTCCAGCCGCGCCCCGACCGCCAGGCGCGCGAGCTCAGTCAGCAGCAGATCGGCGCCGCGCATTGGCTCGCGGAGGAGCAGCTGTTCCAAGCTTGCCGCGCCAAACAGCTGAAGCGCGGAGCGATTGGCCCAGGCAACTTCCGCGCGCTGCACGTCGACGACCCAAACCGGAGTGACTAAGTAGTCGAGCGCTGTCTTGGCATCTTCCGAGAAAGTGAGCATGCGGGCGGCGATCGATTGAACGGCCGCGGCGGGGCGGCCTTAACCCGCTACGTCGGATACGGCCATTCGTCGCCGGAAAACGCCTCACCGACGTTCGGGTCGCACGCCAAATAGGCCGTGGCACACCTGCCATCCAGTAGACCTATCTCCCTGCGCTGGTACGCCTCGCCCTCGAATGCATCCAGAGACGCCAAGTGCGGCACCGGTAACGTGAACAGCTCACCGCGGATCGACTGTGCGCCCGCCACGAGCAGCGGATAACCGGCCATGACCCGCAGGGCGAACTGCGGCACGGTGCTCACTTCAGCGACGAAGCGCCCCGCGCCAAGCTCGCGATGATTGGGTTGACCGCGCTTCAGCGAGCCGTACACGAACAAGAGCAGGCCGGGAGCGGCGGCTATCACGCGCGCAGTATCTCCGAAGCTTCGCTATCTGGGCACATCCGGCACGATTGTCCCGCAATTCACGAACTCTAGATCCGTGTCGGCGCGGAAGTTCGATTGCGTCGTGTGCCGTTCGTTTTGAAACATATCGAACGGGTACACGTTGCCCACGGTCAGGCCGAGCTTGGCGGCTTGCGCGTCCATATCGATAGAGCCGTCCTCGGCGGCGTGCACGCCGCCGAGATCCAAGGCGAGCTGGTTGTTGACGAACACCCAAACGTCGTCGTCACCGGTGAAGTTGAACTTCTCGCCACCGTTGTATTTGAACTCGGTATGGATCTCGGTGGTGAAGAAGAAGTTGTGCGGCGTGCCCGAGTCGTCCTTGCCCTGGTTGCCGTAACCTTGACCGTCGAGCGGGAAGAACGCGGTGCTCTGAAAGCTGCTCACGCCGTTGTTCGGACCGAACCAAAGCTCGAGCGTGAAGGGCTTGTTAAGGCCGTCCGTGTTGCGATACCAATCGTCGAACTGCGCGGTGTCTTGCACCGTCTTCGTCGGACCCGAGGGCGCGAACACGGGCTTTCGATCCGCACCGAGCTCGGCCTCGACCATGTTCTTGTCGTCGCCGATGTTGGCCTCGAAGTTCTTGCCGTCCGGCTGAAAGTCGCGAATTACCGCCAAGATCGTGGTTCCGCAACCGTCGGTGGTCGTCCCGCCGGCGGCGCCCGTGGCTCCGCCGCTTGCGCTGGCCGAGATCGGATCGCCGAGCTTGAAGCCGCCAAAGGTGTTGGCCGCAGTGAACCCCGGCGGAAGTGTGCCCGTGCTGACGCTACCCGTACCACCGCTCGAGCTCGCAGCTCCGCCGTTGCCGGTCAAGATGCTCACCGAGCCAGCTTGGCCAGTGCTGCTCGCGGCGCCGGCCGCAGGCGAGCTGCTCGTCTTGACCCCACCGCAGCCTGAAAGCCAAAGTAGCGGCAGCGCCAACGCACACACGCGAACTGGGAAGTCGTATTGACGCATGCTCCTACAACGACACTATGACCGACAATGCGCGCTCGGGTCACCGCGATCACGCGGGCGAGCGAGAGGACTCCCACCCTCTCGCACACGCACTGACCACCCGCTCAATCAGTCGGCAGATGGTTGGTAAGGATGATTGTCCGCTGAAACTCGGGCGTTCCGAGATTGCCCAGATGGCAGCTCTTACACCGGAGCAAGGCTCCGCTCTTGGTTTGGAAGTCCTCGACCAAGTGCGTTGTCATCCACTCCACCGCGAACGTTGGCCGCCGCGGGTCGCCCAAGATTTTGGCGACGCCCTTGCCGTCCGGCCCCACGTGGCAGCTGTTGCACCAGGGCGGCTTGCCGTTCGTCTTCTGGGTCAGCGCGGGGATCAGGTCGGAGGCCATCCAATTGGCGATCTCTTTGCGATGAGTCATCGCCCTGTAGTCGGGCACCAAGTGGCAGTAGTCGCACTTCACGCCCAGGAAGTGCGTGACGCCACTCATGATGGTGAAGACCTCACGTTGGCAGCGCGCCTTGGCGGCAACACCGGTGTAAGCGCGCTCCAGCGGCTCCGGCACAGGCTTTCCGGGCTCCCCCGCGCAGTCGTCCGGGAACGGCGCGTTCGTAGCCGCGGGTTGTGTAGAAACGCCCAACGACGCGGGAGCGCTGGCCCGGGGCTCGGGCGCTCCGCCGCATGCCCCCAAGACGGCACCGACGAGGACCGGCAGCACGAGCCCAGGGTGCTTCACCGGGGCACCATACACCAGCGGGTCAACGCGACCGAGTCATGAAAT
>DATCFJ010000779.1:0-25104 GCA_036509605.1 Polyangiaceae bacterium
AAAAGACGGTCGCGTTCTCGGGCAACCCGACTTCGCTGCGGGTCGGCGTGTGCTCCGCCACGGTGCGCGCCCGGAGGCTGGGCTGGTAGCACGGCAAACGCAGCACTTTCTCCGAGTAATATAGCTCGTGTGACTCGGGCACGATGAAGTCGTCCGCGATCAGGTAGTGGTGGTACGGGCTGGCCATTGTGCCAGGGAAGCCGAGCCAATTGACGATCACTGGCGCCGGGCGCTGCGCGACGAGCTTGAGCCGCGCCTCGCGCGTGTAGCCGTTCAGGTCGACAAGGATTTGTACGCCGTCGTCGGCGATGCGTCGCGCGGCGGTGGCGTCGTCCAAGCTCGTGATTGAGGTGAAGTGATCCGCGGTGGACTTGAAGTGTTCGTGAAGCGGGTCCTTCGCTTCCGGGCCACAGTAGTACGCGAAGACTTCGACCTTCCCGCGATCGTGCAGACCAAACACTTCGGTCATCAAGTAGCCGACCGCGTGCTCGCGCAGATCTGACGAGAGATAGCCGACGCGCAGGCGTCCGGAAGGCGCGCTGATCGGCGCGCGCTTGGCAGCCTTTTCCTGAGGATCGCCGACGTCGAGCTTGTTGTAGTGGCAGGCGATTGCGAGCTGCAGCAGCGGATCGTCCGTTAGTGCGGCGGCTGAAAGCGGCGACAGGCCGGCGATCAATGTGCGCAGCTCAACGCGCTCGGAAGGCAGTACGGCGGGCCATTCGCATTGTCGCTGCCGGAGCGCGATCAAGTGTTGAACGGCTTCACGCTGAGTCGAGTCCAGCTCCAAGCTGTGCCGTAGCATTTGCTCGGCGGCTTCGTCTTGATCGGCCGCCTCGAGCGCACGGGCGCTTTGGTTGAGCGTGGTCGTCTTGTGCGTGATCGCGGGACCAGTGACCGCGCTCATTCGCGCGAGTGCCAGAGACCACTGTGACAGCGCTCCAGGAACGTTTCCGAGGCGCTCCTGGATCCGTCCGAGATTGATGTACGCAGGGATAAAGTCCGCGTTCAGCGCGATGGCGCGTTCCAGACATTGGCGCGCGGCTTCGAGTTGCTCGGCATCCGAGAGTGTCACCGCGTAGTTGAAGAGCACCGCGTACAGCAGCGGATGGCTCTCGTTGTGCTCGATCCACGAGGCGTACATCGTAGGTACGGCTTGCGCTTGCCCACCCTGCTTCAACACTTCGACAGCGCGGATCAAATCCGGAACGCTGAGCTCCTGCGCCGACGGACGAATCAGCGCCGCATTGGGGGGATCCTGAGTCATGCCGGTTTGCTCCGAGTGAGAGGGAGCAATTTAGAGCTTAAACGAGGGCGTCGATCAACGCTTGGATTTGCGCTTCGGTCATGGCCTGGAGCTGGGTGTCGGTCAGCGCGCTCAGCTGGGTGCCGCTGAGCGCCTCGATGTCGGTCGTAGTAAGCATGCCGATGGTGGTCGTGGTCAGGAAGGAGATGGTCGTGGTCGAGATTTGGGTCAGCTGGGTGGGGGCGAGCGAGGCGATCTGGGCTGAGGTGAACGTGCCGAGCTGCATGGCGGTTAGCGAGCCGACCTGATCGGCGGTGAGCGCGCCGAGCTGCGCGTTCGACAAGCTCTGCATCTCACTGGCGGTCAGGCTCGAGACCTGGGTCGGGCTGAGCGCGGAGACCTGCGTAGTGGTGATTGCGGCCAGTTGGTCCAGGCCGAGCGAGCGGATCTGCAGGCGTTGCATGCCGAGCATTTGCTCGGGGCTGAGCGCCGCAATCTGCGTGGTCGAGAGGTAACCAATTTGGGTGTTGGTTAGGGCCGATACTTCGTACGGCGTGATGCCGGCGAACTGCGTCGAGGTAAGCTCGGCGATTTGCGCGGCCGTTAGACCAGCGACACCGGTCGCTGACAGCGAGCCGACTTGCTCAGGGCTCAAGACCGCGACCTGAGTCGATGAAAGCGCAGCGACTTGGGAGGCGGTGAGGCCACTGAGCTCGGCGCCAGACAGCAACTTGACCTGCGCCGTGGTTAGATTCGTGATTTGGCCCGCGGAGAGTCCGGTGATGCCCGTCGCTGACAGGCTTTGGAATTGGGCGGTGGTCAAGGCGGCGAATTCGGTGCTCGTCAGGCCGGAGATGGCGGTCCCGGACAGCGCGCCAATTTGGGCGAGCGAGAGCGCGGTGAGTTGCGTCGTGCTGAGCGCGGCGACTTGCGCCGCGCCGACGCCGGTGATGCCGGTCGTGGACAGCGCTGCCAGCTGGCTGGGCGTGAGCTGCGTGACTTGAGTCGTAGACAGCGCAGCGACCTGTGACGACGTGAGGCCCTGCAGCTCGGCGGTAGTCAGGACGCCGAGTTGCGTCGAATTGAGACTCGAGACAGCCGTTGTGCTGAGCGCGCCAATGCCGGTCGACGAGAGGCTGCTCAGCTGCGTGGTCGACAGCGCTGCCAGGAAGTCCGGCGTGAGCCCTGACAACGCGGTGCTCGACAGCGCCGCTAGTTGACCGTTGGTCAGCGCGGCCAGCTGCGCACTCGACAGCGAATCGGCCTGCGTCGCGGTCAGGCCTGCAATGCCGACCGCGGATAGGGCGCCAACTTGGCTGGTCGACAACGCCGCGAGTTGGCTGGTGAGTAGCGCAGCTACGTTGGTCGAGCTCAAACCGGTGATCTGAGCGGTGCTCAGTGCCGACAGCACTGTCGACGTGAGCAGTGCGGTTTGCGTCGCGGTCAGTGAACCGAGCTGTGCTCCGCTCAGTGAACCGAGTTGATCGCTGTTCAGCGCTGCGAATTCCGCGGGCGTGAGCCCGGTCATGCCTGTCGCCGACAGTCCCGAGACCTGTGTGGTCGTGAGCGCGTTGACCTGGCTCGCGCTCAGCACAGCCACTTGTGTCGAATCGAGGCCGGTGATCTGGCCGCGGCTGAGCGTTGCTACTTGCGTCGTGCTTAGCGTGCCAATTTGCGCCGCGGTGAGCGCGTCGACGGCGGTTGCGCTCAGCCCTGTCAGCTGCGTGCTCGAGAGCTGCGCGATGCGCGTCGTGGGTAGGCTTTGAACTTGCGTTGCCGTCAGCGCGTTCAGCTCGCTCGGCGTGAACGCGCCAAATTGCGTGCTGCTGAGGGCGCCGAACTGGCCGCCGCTCAGTCCCGTCATGCCATTCGCGGAGAAAGCCGCCAGTTGCGTCGTGCTGAGCGCGTTCAGTTGCGCGCCGCTCAGCACGCCGACCGCGCTCGAGGTGAGACCCGCCAGGCCCGTTACCGAGAGCGCCGCGAGCTGCGCGGTGGTGAGCGTCGTAGCCTGCGTGGTCGTCAACGCGGCAAGTTGGCTCGAGCCGAGCGCGGCGAGTTGGCGTGTGCTGAGCGCGGCGAACGCCGTGACGCTAAGCCCCGGAACGCCGGTCGTACTGAGCGCGGCGAGTTGAGTGCTAGTGAGCGCTGCGAGCTGCGCTGTGCTGAGCGCGCCGAGCTCGCTGCTGCTGAGCACGCCGACCTGCGCCGTGGTGAGTGCTCCGATCTGCGAGGCGGTGAGCGCCCCAACTTGGTCGGTCGTCAGCCCGGCGATCTCGTTGCTCGACAAACCAGCAACCTGAGTCGTGCTGAGCGAGGCGACTTGTGCCGGAGACAGCGCGCCCAGCTGAGTGCTGGTGAGCGCGGCGAGTTGAGCCGGAGTGAGCTGGTTGAGGCGCGTGGTCGATAGGGTCGAGATTTGCGTCGTGGTCAGGCCGGAAACGGCGCGCGTGGAGAGCGAGCCGAGCTGCGTCGCGTTCAGCGCGGCGATTTGCGCGTCAGACAGCACGGCGGCTTGCGTCGAGGTCACGCCCGACAGCTCGGTCGTAGTCAGCACGCCGACCTGTGCAGTGCTGAGCGTGGTGATTTGGTCAGTGCTGAGTGCGCCGAACTGAGCCGAACCGAGCGCCGCGAGCTGGCGTGTGCTGAGTGAGCCGATTTCGGCGCTGGTTAGGCCGCGCACGCCGGTCGTGCTCAAGGCGGCGATCTGACTCGTGAGCAGCGCGCCGAGTTGGGTCGTGCTTAGCCCTGCGACCTGCGTGTCACTCAGCGCGCCGACTTGAACGCTACCAAGGCTGCCGATCTGCGTCGCGCTGAGGGCTGCGATCTGCGCGTTGCTGAGCGCTGCTATTTGGGTGTCCAGTAAGCCGCGGAGCTGGGTCGTGGCGAGGGCTGCGACCTGGCTGGCGGACAGCGCTGCGACCTGGTTGGTGCTCAAGCTGCCGACTTGGCCGGTAGAAAGCGCGCCAATCTGGGTCCCGCCCAAGGCTGCGATTGCGGTCGTAGTGAGCCCGCTGACACCCATGCCGGACAGCGAAGACAGCTGACCGACCGTGAATGCACCGAGCTGTGACAACGAGAGCGCCGCGATCTGTGTGTCAACCAAGCCGTTCACTTGCGCCGCGCTGAGTGCGCCGATCAAGGATACCGGCAATCCGGCGATCTGCGTTTCCGTCAGCGAGCCGACCTGCACCGGGGTGAGCGCGACGAACTGATCGCTCGTCAGCGCCGAGAAATCGCTCACGGGCAGGGCCGCGATCACCGTGGTCGACAGCTGCGCGACTTGGCTCGTGGTTAGACCCGGCAGTTGCGTCCCGGCAATGGCGGCGAACTGAGTCGGGCTGAGCACGTTGATTGAGCGCGCCGGCAAGGCCTTCAATTGCGTCGCTGAGAGCGCAGACATCTCTGTCGTCGTCAGGCCGGATACTGCAAGGGTCGAGAGCGCGCCGATCTGATTTTGAGAGAGGGCGGCGAGCTGCGGTAGCGAGAGCGCGGCGACCTGAGTGTCGACGAGACCGCTGACCTCAGCGGTTGTGAGCGCGGCGATTTGCGTCGCGCTGAGGCTCGCCACGAGCGTGGTCGACAGCGCGCTGATCTGCGCTGGCGTCATCGCCGAGAGCCTCGTGACGCTCAACGCGCTGAGCCCGGTGACGCTCAAACCCGCCAGCGCACTACTGGAAAGTGCGGCAATTTGCGTGGTGTCGAGCGAATTGAGCTGAGCCGTGCTGAGCGTGCCGAGCTGCGTCGAGCTGAGTCCGCTGATCTCGTATGTGCTGAACGACTGAAGCTGCGGACCACTCAACGCCGCCAGCTGGCTGCTGCTGAGGTCACCCACCTGGCTGATGGTCAGACCGCTCAGCTGAGTCGAGGTCAAGCTGCCGATCTGGCCTGCGCTGAGGGCGCCGATCTGGCTGTCGCGCAATACGCCGACTTGAGTCGAGGTGAGCGCCCCGAGCTGGGCGCCGCTCAGCGCAGACAGCTCGTCGCTGGTCAGGCCGCCAACCGCGACAGCGGACAGAGACGCAATCTGATCGGTAGACAGCGCAGCCAGCTGATTGAGCGAGAGCGCTCCGACCTGAGTGTCGGTGAGCCCACTGACGGCGGTGGAAGTGATGGCCGCCAATCCCCCGGCCCCCAACGCGGTAACTTGCGCCGTACTTAGGGCTCGAAGCTGCGAGGCTCTGAGCGCCGCCAGCTGACTCGTTGCCATCGCCCCGAGTGCAGTGGTCGACAAGCCCGAGAACGCGCTCGGCGTCAGCGCGGAAACTTGGGAGACGGTCAGCGTGGCAAGTTGCGTCGACGTGAGCGCTGCCACTTGGGTGGAGGTGAACCCCGCGATGGTCGTGGTCGTCAGTGACGCAAACTGCGTAGGGGCCAGCGCGGCGAGCTGCGCGCTGCTGAGGCTGCCGACGGAAGCACTGCTCAGACCACGAAGTTGGCCGGTCGAGAGCGTAGTGAGTTGGTCGCTCGTTAGCCCGGACACCGCCGCTGGCGTCAGCGCAGAGAGTTGTGTCGAAGTCCACGCGGCGAGCTGAGTGGGGGCCAGCTCAGCGAGATCAGTGCGCGTGAGCGCGCTCAGCTGCGTTTGGGTGAAGGAGCCCACTTGTGCGGTATTCAGTGCCCCTACCTGGGCTGCGCTGAGCTCGCTGACCGCGGGTCCAGTGAGACCTCGGATCTGTGTCGAGGTGAACGCGGCCAGCTCTTGGCTGGTCAGCGCGTCGATCGCCGACATGTTCAAGGCACCAAGTTGCGTGGCGGACAGCGCGCGCAGCTCGGTCAGCGGCAAGGCCGCAAGTTGGGTTCCGGTGAGACCGCTGATAGCGTTGGCGCTGATCGCGGCGACCTGGGTCGTACTGAGTCCGGCGAGTTGCGTAGCTGCGAGGCTCGCCAGCTGCGTCGAAGCCAAGCCGGCAATGGTCGTGACCGGCAGTGCGCCGAGCTGAGGCGCCGACAGCGCGCTGAGTTGCTCGGTACTGAGCGCGCCCAGTGCTGTGCCCGAAAGACCTTTAATTTGGCTGGAAGTGAGCGCCGTCAGCTGATCTGTGCGGAGGCCGCTGACGGCGGTCGCCGTCAACCCCGCAAGCTGAGACGAAGACAACACCGATAGCTCGGTCGTCGTCAGCGCTGCGATGTTACTGCTGTCGAGCCCGCTCAGTTGAGTCGAGCTCAATGCGGCGAGCTGCGTGTCAGCGAACGCAGCGAAACCGGTCGCGTCGAGCGCATTGAGCCCACTGCTGACGAGCCCGCGGACCTGAGTCGTCGTCAGCGCGGAGATTTGCGGCGCGCTGAGAATGTCGGCGCCGCCCGCGGTGAGCACGCCCAGTTGCGTCGAGCTCAAGCCGGCGAGCTGAGTCGTGCTGAGCGCCGCGACCTCCGTCAGCGTCAGTCCCCAGATCTGCGACGCGGACAGGACACCCAACTGTTTCGGCGTCAAAGCCGCAAATTGTGTGCTGGTTAGCGCGCCGATGTCGTCCGCCCCCAGTCCCGCGATCGCAGTGGTGTTCAGCGCGGCCAGTTGGGTGTCGGCCAGCGCCGAGAGCTGCGTCGCAGCAAAGGCCGCGAGCGCGGCGCTGCTGAGACCCGAAGCTTGCGTCGCGCTGAGCGTTGCGATCTGGTCCTGAGTTAGGCCCTGAACGCCGTTCGAGCTGAGCGCCGCTAGCTGCGTGGAGGAGAACGCGGAGATTGCGGTTACCGTCAGCTCATAGACGCTGCCGCTCGAGAGGCCTCTGATCTGCGTCGTGCTGAGCGCGCCCAGCTGCGCGCTCGACAGTACGGCGAGCTGCGTCATGTTCAGCTCGCTGACCGCCGCCGCGCTCAAGCCGGCGACCTGGCCTGTGCTGAGCGCTGCTACCTGTGTCGTCGAAAGTCCCTCGATCGCGCTGGTCGTGAGCCCCGCGAGCTGCGCCGACGTCAAACTGCCCAGCTGCGTCGCGTCGAGAGATGCCAGCTGATCAGCACTCAGTCCTTGCAGTTGCGCAGACGAGATTGCCGCCAATTGCGTCGGGGCAAGCGCGCTGAGCTGAGTCGAGCTGAGCGCGCCGATCGAGCTCGTGCCGAGACCCCTGAACGCCGCCGCGCTCAACGAACCGAGCTGAACCACGCTCAATGCGTTGACCGCGGTGGTCGTCAGCCCGCGCATTTGCGTCGCGCCAAGGCCGCGAACTTGAGTCGTGCTCAGGGCCGCGATCTGGTCGGCGCTCAGCCCGCCGAGCGCCGAGGAGCTGAGCGCGCCCAGCTGCGTGGAAGCAAGGGCGGCTACTTGGCTCGTGCTCAGCTCTGAAACCCCCGTTGCGGTGAGGCCATTGAGAGCGGCGGATGTGAGGGCGCCGAGTTGCGCACTAGAAAGCGCCGCCAATTGCGTATCAGCGAGCGCCGCCAGCTCGGTGTTGGCGAGCGCGCGCACTTGCGTGGTGGAGAGGGAGGAAATCTGCGTGGCGTTCAGCGCTCCCAATGCCGTCGTGGTGAGCACGGCGAGCAACGTCGTGGTCAGCCCAGAGAGCTGATCGCTGCTCAGTGCGGCCAATTGGTCGCGGGTAAGACCGCGAATTGCAGTGACGGCGATGCTTCCGACCTGCGTGGAGCTCAACGCGGCCAGCTGCGTACCGTTCAACGCGCTCACTTCGTTCAACGTGAGTCCGCCGACTTGCGTGGTGCTCAGGGCCGCAAGCTGAGCGCCGCTCAGGCTGGCCTGCGCAGTCGCCGTGAGGGCGCGAATTTGCGTCACGCTGACGCCACCGAGCTGAGCGTTGCTGAGCGCGGCGATTTGCCCTTCGGTGAAGCCCGTCACAGCGCTCCCGCTGAGTGCGCCGATCTGCGTCGACGCCAGCGCCGTCACTTGCGTGCTCGACAGCGCGCCCAGGCCAGTCGAAGTCAGGCCGCTCAACGTGCTCGTGCTGAGCGCACCGAGCTGGCTTGCGTTCAGGGTCGACAGCGCATTCGTCGTCAGCGCTCCAAACTGCGTCGCCGTCAGCGCTCGAACTTGGGTCGTCGTCAAAGACGCCAGCTGATCCTGCGTCAAGCCCTGCAGTGCCGTTGCCGTGAGCCCCGCCTGTTGCGTGATGGTCAGCTCACCGAACTGAGTTGCGGTCAGCTCGCCGAGGTCGGTGCTGGTTAGGCCGCGCAGTTGCGTGGTCGTCAGCGCCGCGAATTGTGCGCCGGAAAATGCCGCAATTTGCGGCATCGACAGCTCGCTCACGGCGGCTGCGCTCAGGCCCCGAACCTGTGTCGTCGTTAACGCCGCGAGTTGCGCGGCGCTGAACCCGTCGACTGCGGTCGTGGTCAGCGAGCCGAGCTGCGTCGAGGTCAGCCCGCTGAGCTGTGCAGTGGAGAGCGCGGCAATCTCGCTCGCCACTAAGCCGTGCAGCGCGGCTGCCGACAAGGCCGTGAGCTGCGCTGTGCTGAGCGCTGCCAGCTGCTCACTGCTTAGCTCCGCCGCTTTCGTAGAGCTGAGGCCGGCGATGGCTGTCGTAGAAAGCGCCGCCAGCTGACTCGGTGCTAGTGCTGCGAGTTGCGTGTCAGCGAGCGCTGCCACCGCTGCGCTCGTCAAACCCTTCAATTGCGTGTCTGCGAGGCCGCCAATCTGGTCTTCACTGAGGCCAGTGATGCTCGGCGCATTCAACGCGCCGAGCTGCGCTCCGCTCAATGCCCCAAGCTGTGCCACTGTGAGCCGACCGAACGCGGTGCTCGTCAGCGCGCGCATCTGCGTCGTAGTGAGCCCCGCCAATTGCGCCGGGCTCAATGCCGTCATGTCCGTCTGGCTGAGCGACGTCAGCGTGGCGCCCGACAGGCCCGCAACCTGCGATGCCGTCAGCGAGCCGAGTTGCGTGCTGGTCAACCCCGCGATCCCGGTGGCGCTCAGCCCGCCCAACTGAGTCGTCTTCAACACGGAGAGCTGGGAAATCGTGAGGGCAGTCACTTGCTCGGATTTGAGCCCCGCTACTTGTGCGGAGCTCAGCGCGCCGAGCAGTGTTGTCGACAGCGCGGCGACCTGCGTCGTGCCGAGTAGCGAAACTTCAGCAGCGCTCAGCCCGCCGAGCGCTGCAGTCGACAATGCGTTCAATTGCGTAGTGGACAGCGCGTTCAGCTGGGTGTCGGCGAGCGCGCTGAGCTGAGTGCTCTGCACCCCGCCCAACTGCTGATTGCTGAGGCCTGCGAGCTGACCCTCGGAGAGCCCGCCCAGCGCGCGAGCCGTGAGCGCACCGATTTGCGTCGAAGAGAACGCTGACAGCTCCGTAGCGGTCAATTCGCTGGCATCGGTGCTGGTGAGCGCCATTAGCTGCGTGGTCGTCAGGGCGCCGAGTTGAGCCGCCGATAGCGCGCCCACTTGAACCGCGTCGAGCGCCGCGACTGCATTGCTCGTGAGCCCGCGGAGCTGCACCGTGGTCAACACCGAAAGCTGCGCTGTCGTCAGGCCGTCGACGGCGGTCGTGCTTAGAGAGCTGAGCTGCGTCGTCGCGAGCACCGCCACCTGGGCCGTGCTGAGGGCTCCGATCTGAGCGTCATTCAAGCTGCGGAACTGCACAGCGGTGAGCGCCCTCAACTGCTCAGAGCCGAGCGCGCTGACCTGTGTGGTAGTCAGCGCGCCCACCTGGGCGCCGGTCAGCCCCACCAGCGTGCTACCTGCAATCGCCGTCAGCTGCGCGGTCGCGAGCCCGCTGACCGTAGTCGTGCTCAGAGCTCCCAGCTGGCTCGAGGATAGACTGCGAAGCTGAGCGTCCGAGAGCTGCGCCAGCTGATCGTCGTTCAAACCCGCCATGGCGCTGAGCGTCAAAGCCGAAAGCTGCGTTCCGCTCAGCGCACCGACCTGAGCATTCGACAGTGCCGCGCTCAACGTCGACGTCAGCCCGCGCAGCGCGGTCGTGCTCAGCGCAGCAATTTGAGACGTGCTGAGCGCGCCGATTGCGTCCTGACTGAGAACGCCGACCTGCGCCGACGTCAAAGCGCCCACTTGAGTTGCATCGAACGACCCGACCTGCGTTGCCTTGAGCTGCCCGAGCGCGCTGGGCGACAGTGCCGCCACCTGCGTTGCGCTGAAACCGTCGAGCTGGGTGGTGGTCAGGCCGGAGATCTGGTTCGCGGTGAGGCCGCGCACTGCTGTCGTGCTCAGCGCAGAGAGCGTTGTCGGCGTGAACACCGCAAGCTGGTCCGCGCCCAGCGAAGCCACTTCGCCGCCGGTTAGCCCGGCAAGTTGTGACGTCGACAGCGAGACCAGCTGGGTCGTGCTGAGCGCGTTGAATGCCGCAGTCATCAGCCCGCCCAGCTGGCTCGAGCTCAGGCCGCCGAGTTGCGCAGTGCTCAGCGAAGAGACCTGGTCCACGCCCAGGCCTCGGACCGCCGCAGCACTCAGCGCCGAAAGCTGCGTGCTGTTCAGCGCGCCGAGCTGGTCGACGCGGAGGCGCGCGACCACGGTGCTGGTCAGAGCTTTGACCTGAGTCGACGTGAACGCGGCGACCTGACCGGTAGTCAGCGCCCCGAACGCGGTGCTTGTCAGCAAGCCGAGCTGCGCTGCACTGAGGCCCGTGACTTGGGCACTGCTCAGGGCCGCGATCTGACTATCACTGAAGCCCATCACGGCCCCCGGCTTCAAGGCGGAGAGCTGCGTCGCTGAGAGCGCTCCGAGCTGATCGCTGCTGAGCTCGGCCACTTGTGACCCAGCCAGCCCCGTCAACTGGGTGGTGCTGAGTGCAGCGACCTGGAGCGCTCGCAGCCCGTCGATCGTGCCTGTGCCAAGTGCTGCCACCTGCACCGCGCTAAAGCCGGTGACCTGCTGCTCCGTCAGCGCGGCGAGCTGCTCACTGCGCAGCCCCGGGATGGCCGTAACGCTCAGGGCCCCGAGTTGGCTGGACGAGAGCGCCCGCAGCAGAGTGAAGCTCAGCGTGCCGACGTCCGCGCTGCCGAGCCCACGCAGCTGCGTCGGGCTCAGCCCAACCATTTGCGTGGCAGACAGTGCCGAGAACTGCGTCGTATTGAACGTTCCGAGCTCGGTGCTCGTCAAACCGGCGAGCTGCGTCGTGAGCAGAGCCGCAATCTGCGCCGTGCTCAGCACTTCCACCGACTGACCGAGCACGCCGAGCTGTGTCGCGGTCAGCCCCCCGACCTGGGTCGTCGTGAGCCCGGCGATTTGAGCTTCGCCCAAGCCGCGAATCTGCGCGGCGCTGAGCAGGGTGATCTGGGAGCTGCTCAGTGCTGCAAGTTGAGTCGCGGTCAGTTGCGCGATCTCGCTGCTGGTGATCTGACTGAGCTGCTTGCTCGTCAGCGCCGAGACGTCAGTCGTGGAGATCGACGCGACTTGCTGCGTGGCCAGCGCGTAGAACTGCGCCGCCGTAAAGTCCAAGATCTGACTCACGGTCATCGCCGAGACTTGCGGCGAGGTGAGCGCTCCGACCTGTCGCGTGCTCAGCGCCGCCAGCTGCGACGAGACCAACCCTGAAAAATCGGTCGCAGAAATGCTCTGCAGATCGGTCGTCGACAGACTCGCGATCTGATCAGTGCTGTAAGTCGAAATTCCGGTGACGCTCACGGACACAAAAAAGTGCCACGCCGAGGTCCCCGGATCCCGCGAAAAATATTCGAAAACACCGAGAAAATAGCGTCAAACGGCTGACACGGCATGGCTTGCGTAATTAGCCAAGCGGCGTCAGCTCTTTGACTCCCGGCCTTGAAACAAACCTTAACGAAACGGCGCCCGAAACGGCCCCTGCGAGTCGCTCAGTTGGCGCGTGCGCGCAGAGCGCGCTGGGCAATCCGTTCGGCGCGCTGCAAGTCGCTGCGCCGGAATGCGTGCCCTGGGCGCGACAGCTCGAGCATACCGGTCAGGTTCTCGCCGATGAAGATCGGAATCATAGCCGCTGCGCCAACGCCACCGCGGCTACTCGCAAAACGGATTGCCAACGCGTCCTCCGTCGGGCCATAGGGCGGGCCGAGCACCGGTCGACCCTTGCGCGCGGCCTTCAGCACTAGGTCGTGCTCGGGTAGCGCGTAGCCGAGCCGCTCATTGGAGATGGGACCAAGCACCGAGCGTGTAATCAGCGCGCGGGCGTTGCGACCGCGGTAGTGAAACATGGCGCTCTCGGCGCCGGTCGCCATCAGGGACAGCCAGGTGATGGTATGGCTCAGCTCGGCTTCGTCTTTGATGCGTTCCACCGGGCGCGTCCACTCGAGCAACTGCTCAGAGGTGGGGGCAGTGCCCGTTACCTTGCTATTGAGCGCTGCGATCTCTCGTACCGAATTCAGAGTGCGCCAGTCGCCGCGGAACGGGCTGACATGGCAGTAGTCGGGAACTCTTCCGAATTCGACACCGCGAATCAAAAGACCGGTTACCACTGGGCCAACGGTGAGCTCGCCGTTCGTGACATACCAAAGCGGTGGCGGCGTCTGCTTGAAAACACTGCGCGGGATCTGATTGAGCTCCATCTGGCCTCCTTCGAGTGACGTGCGCGAATCGTCCCTCGCTACCCCCCCCTCGGGCCAACAAATCGGGCGTGATTTCGTGGCCCCGCCGAGCTGTGGCAACTCACCGGCGAGATTCGTCGGATTAGCGTAGCGCGCCTGCTCGACCCGGCTTAGGGGCTGCCCGCGTCGCTCGGGTCCTGAATGTGCCCGAGCATCAGCACGGCGCCGGTTGGGTTGTCGATGATCGATACGAGGTACGGGCGATTCACGTTCATGAGCACGGGCGTTGGGCCGGCTGAAGAGCCCCCAGAACCAATGACGCCCGTGGCCGCGGCCGCTTCCACTATTTGTTCGCCCATTGAGATCGTCGTCTTTTGGAGCACATCGCTGACGTACACGTCGGCGGGCGTGCACAAGCCGCTGAAGTCAGAGCCGTCTGCAAACGCGAGCTGCATGCCCATCTGCTGCAGCGCCGTCCTCAACGAGAACGTGTTTGAAGTGAAGGTTGTCTTTGGTAGCGACAACCTGACGAGCTCGGAGGCGCTGAACGAGACGAACGGAGCCGAGCTCGTGGTCAGCGTGGCTTCGTACTGGGCGAGGGTCACGCCCTCGTGCGGCAACGCGATCACGATCGACAGCTCGCGATTCGACAGCGGCAAGGACACGACCTGCGCCTGCCCGTCGTCCACGTAGCCAAAATCGTCGATTTGGTTCATGAAGCTGGTCGAGACCTTGCTCGAATCAGCACGCACGAAGTCTCCCGATATGGTTTCCTCGGGCACGAACGCGGTATCCCATGGCAATTTCAGGTGAATCGCGTTGACCAGCACGATGCGTGTGTGTTGGTCGAGCGAGCCGGGCGACAGCAGATTCTTGATCTTGTCGCCGGTGTGCGTCTCGACCCAGTCGTTGATCGTGAGCCGCGCCTTGTCGAAGTCGTTGATGAAATCTTGTTGGTACACGCCCGTGCCGTAGTTGGCGGCCAAGATGTCGAGGAACGGCTGGTTCCAAGTGTAGGTTTTCTCTCCCCAAACCGAGTTCAGCACTTGCAGCTGGTAGTCCGAGTCCAACGGCGGCGCGTTCGGGTTCGCGTGCAGCTTCGCCTGAGCAAGGGCAGCAGCGGCACGGCCGTCGAGTGCCTGGCTCAGCGCATTTTGCCCAACAAAGGCCGCGTCGCCCGCGTTCGGATCGAGATGCAATGCCGTGGCCATTTCCGTCTTCGTCGCGCCGTTCGCGCCCGCGTACGTCATCATCAACGCGAACGACGCGCTGAGCGGTGAAGTGAGCACGTTGGTCCCCCCTTGCTGCAGCACGTGCGCATACAAATCGACGGCGAAGGCATTGTTCGCCGTGACGGCCGCGTTCAGCGCCGAAGCGGGAACGGCGGAGAGCGGCGTGCGAGCAACACTCGACTTTGCAGCAGCAGGATCAGCAGCAGGTCCGCCGCCCTGTGCGCCTGCGCTACCGGCAGCGGAGCCTGTGCTCGAGCAGGCGACCGCGGCCACGGTCGATAGCAGCAATGCGGCGCTAGCCGCGCCAAACAGAGCGTGTGATTTCACGAGCCCTCCATATAATTTGTGCCGGTTCGACTCGGCGTTTCTCAAACGCAAACATTGGTAACTTCAGCTGCGGCGGGTTGCGCCCGTCCCTCGACCCCCCTCAACGCTCCCCGACTCCGCTTACGGGTTGCCGCGTCGCTCGGGTCCTGAATGTGCCCGAGCATCAGCGGCCGCTCTGAACCAAGTGCGGGACGTCATGACCCGCTGACAAAGCAGCTTCTGTGCCCGCCCGGCCCAGCCTGTTTTCCGCAACGATCCGTCCTCTACGGCCCAGGGCTGCGCCAAGTTGTGCCGCGCCGGATCGACCTGTCCCGCAGCGCCGAGCTTCGCGCAGCGCTCACGAGGCGGCGTGGACCCGGGGACGAACCTCACCAGCTAAGCATTGGGCGATCCGCGCGCTCTGCTTCCTGGCGCGTAAGTAGCGGAATTGGTTTAGTTTTTTTGTTGGTTGGAGCTCTCGATCGGCGCTTCCTTGCTCTGCTACGGTGCTTTAGCTAGCTTTCGCGCCCCCTAGGAGCCTCATCACCATGGCACGCGTCACCGTCGAAGATTGCTTGGAACAAGAAGAGAACCGCTTTGCCCTCGTGGTGCTCGCGGCTCAGCGCACCCGCACGATCATGAAGGGTGGTCCTGCTCTAGTGAATGCGAAGAACAAGCCCCCCGTGCTCAGCCTGCGTGAAATCGCAGCCGGTAAAGTGCGCTTTCACCGCCCGTCGGTGGAAGCCGTCGCCGAGTACATCAACGAGCTCGGCCGCGTAAATCTTTGAGCGTAGAGGTCCGAAGAAGAACCGACGGGAGGTTTTGTGAGGACCTCTAAGTCGCGCAGCGAAGGTCCCGCGCGCACGATCCGTGACTTTGGCGCCGCCGGTGATGACGGCGCCAAAGGGCACTACGAAGACCCGGCGTACTACGCGAAGACGTACAAGGATCGCCGGCACGATATCGACTACTACGTGCGGCTCGCGCGCCAGTCGAAGGGCCCAGTGCTCGAGTACGGCGTCGGCAATGGCCGCATCGCGCTGCACGTGGCGCGTGCGGGCATCGAGGTGCACGGTGTCGACCTCTCGCGCCCGATGCTCGACGATTTCGAGACGCGCCTCAAATTAGAGCCAAAACAGGTGCGCGCCCGCGTGGCGCTGGCTCAGGGCGACATGCGCGAGTACCGGCTCGGTAAGCGCGTGCCGCTGGTCTACGCGCCGTTCAACTGCTTTCTACACCTGTACACGCGCCCCGACGTGGAGGCGTTCCTGAAACGCGTCCGCGCGCACCTTGCCCCCGGTGGCCGCTTCGTGTTCGACTTTTCCGTGCCGCATGGCGAGGACTTGTCGCGGGATCCCGAGCGGAGTTACGGCTCACCGAAGATCCGACACCCTACGACTGGCGAGCTCGTCAAATACGCAGAGCGCTTCGAGTACGATCGCTTGCGCCAGCTGCTCCTGATCTGGATGGAGTTCGAGCCCGAGGAAGGCGGCAAGCCCTGGAAGGTGCCGCTCACGCATCGTCAGTTCTTCCCGCGCGAGGTCGAAGCCCTGCTCCACTACAACGGCTTCACCGACATCTTCTTCACCGCAGATTTCACCGATCAACCGGCGGACCAGTGGGTGGATTCCATGGTCGTGAGCTGCCGGGTCGCGAAGGCATCCGGTGTCCGGAAGCCCCTTCTGCGCCGCGGAACGCCAGGTCCGGCCGCTAAGAAGCCCGTTCGGCGCGGCTGACCTTGCCGG
Source organism: Polyangiaceae bacterium (assembly GCA_036509605.1). GTDB lineage: Bacteria > Myxococcota_A > Polyangia > Polyangiales > Polyangiaceae > PMG-095. The sequence goes on from DATCFJ010000779.1 coordinate 15,915, forward strand.
GTCTCGCGCGGACGCTTAGCTTGCTGAAGATCCATGGCTGCTGACTTCTACAAAGACCTTGGGGTATCGCGGACCGCCAGCGACGACGAGATCAAGAAGGCTTACCGAAAGCTCGCCGCCAAGCTCCATCCCGACAAGAACCCCGACGACAAGAAGGCGGAAGCGCGCTTCAAGGTCGTCAATCGTGCGTACCAGGCCTTGTCCGACAAGGAAAAGCGCGGCCTCTACGACGAGTTCGGCGAGGAGGGTCTGCGTGAAGGCTTCAACCCCCAAGCGGCGCGTGCTTACCGCAGCGGGGGTATGCCTAGTAGTCGCCGAGGCCGTAGTGGTTCCGGCCCCAGCATGGAAGATCTATTCAACACTCCCGGCACCGAACCCTCGGGCGGCATTGGGGATTTGTTCGGGGATCTGTTCAGTCGGGCCGGCCGTCGCGGCCCGAGCCAAGGCATGAAGGGCTCCGACATCGCCAGCGAGGTCAGCGTCGATTTCATCTCCGCTCTGCGCGGCGCCGAGCTCAAGCTTCGTCTCCAAGATGGCGGCGACGACATTACCGTACGCGTCCCGCCGGGCGCTGGTGACGGCGATAAAGTGCGCATTGCCGGCCAAGGCGCGCCCGGTTCGTACGGCGGTCCCCCTGGGGATCTACTGCTCACCATCCGGGTCGCCAAGCACCCGCATTTCGAACGCGCGGGTCTTGATCTGTACCTGGATCTGCCGATTACGGTCGGTGAGGCCTACCGCGGTGCAAAGGTGCGTGTCCCCACTCCTGACGGCCCGATCACGCTGACCGTGCCGAAGCACGCCCAAAGCGGGCAGATCGCGCGCCTCAAGGGCCGCGGCGTGAAGCGAAAAACCGAAATGGGCGATCTGTACATCCGCTTTCAAATCAAGCTGCCCGCGGCCGACTCGGACGAGATCGAGCAGGCCGTGAAGACGCTCGAGTCTGCCATGGCCGGCGACGTGCGCGCCGACGTGCATTTCTGAGCGTTCGCTATTCGGCGTCTGCGGCGATCTCGGCGCTGCCGCGTGGACGACGCGAACCGCGTTCAGTGGCGCCATTGACAGGCGGGTTGCGCAGCACTCCGTTGTCGTCGTAACGGTCGAGCTCCACCCCGACACGCCGTAAAGCGGCTTGTTTCTCGTGGAACGGCTGAAAGCTCGACTTGAAGCCGGCCACGATCATGCTCTTGATGTCGGCGAACGGTACGCCCATCTTCGTGTGCACCAGGTACAGCTCTTTCGAAACACTGGTGTCCGTGATCAGTCGGTTGTCGGTGTTCACCGTGACACGCAAGCCGAGGTCGAAGTAGAGCTTGATCGGGTGCGACGCCAGATCTTTTACGGCGCCGGTTTGCACGTTGCTGGAAGGGCAGCACTCGAGTGGCACGCGGTGGTCGTTCACATAGTGCAGCAAATCGCCGTCTTCGCGTAGCCGGCAACCGTGACCGATGCGATGTGCACCGCACACGTGAATCGCCTGCGCGATCGACTCGGGGCCGTACGCTTCGCCCGCGTGAATCGTGCAGTTGATGTTGTTGTCGCGCACGAGCTGGAACGCTGCGCGGTGATGTTTGGCCGGGAAATCAGCCTCCGCGCCGGCTAGGTCGAAGCCGACCACGCCGCGCCCCTTGTACGCCACGGCGAGCTCAGCCATCTGATAGGAGGACTCGGCCGAGATATTGCGAATCCCGCACACGATGACGTTGGCCTTGATGCCGTACGTCTCCCGGGCGCGTCGCAGACCGTCGAGCACTGCTTCCACCACCTTGGTGAGCTTGAGCCCGCGCTGCGTGTGGAGCATCGGCGCGTAACGCACCTCCATGTAGCGCACGTTTTCGCGATGCGCGTCTTCGGCGAGCTCGAACGCAATGCGCTCGAGCGCGGCTTCGTTCTGCATCACGCGCAGCGTGATGTCGAAACCACGCAGGTACTCGACAAGCGAGCCGAAGTTGTTTCCGCAGCCAATGGCTGCGCGCAGCCCAGGGACGTCGGTCGCTGGCAGCTCGACCCTCTCCTGTTTTGCCAGTTCGAGGATGGTTTCGAGGCGCAGCGACCCGTCTAAATGCACGTGCAGGTCGGTCTTCGGCAGTGCCTTGAAAACCTCGAACGGAACTAGCCCGTGGGCCTGGTTAATCGTGTCAGCGGCTACAGCGGCCGCGCTGTCCGAATTCGATTGTTCCATGTCAGAGCGTAGCACGCCGCACGCGACCAACCCAACTTACGGCGCCAGCCAATGCGAGCACGGACAGCCAATAGGCCGGGGCCGGAATCCCGTGGTCTCCCTCGTTACGTGCCGCCTTGTCGAACGCATCCCGGAAGACTTCTTCCGGCTGCGCGCCGATGATTGTTCTGGCGCCGACGTAGGTAGTCGGGAGCCCTTGTAAGCCGCTATCGATCAGGATTTTCGACTCTGCATCGATCACGCGATCGGCGTCGCCCGACGCTATACAGCGGTCGTACGCGCCGAGCTCGACGCCAAGCTCTTTTGCAACGGCGCGGTTGGTCTCCGGGCGTAAATCGTCGGCCGCAAACAGCCGGTCCGCCATCTCGTCGCCCTTGCCCTGCGCGCGTGCGCAGATCTGTGCCTGGGCCGCCCCGTGAGCGAATTCGTGGCTGTGCAGTGGCAAATTCAAGCGCGCAAAGTTCACCTGATTCGGGTAGCTCTTGATCACTTCTTGCAGCTGCGGGTGCAAGCGCCGGCAAAAGGGGCATTCGTAATCCGCGAACTCAACGACGTTGATCTTCCCGGAGACGTACAGCTTCTGCACGCCGGCCGGCACCGGCGCTGCGGGTCGCAATTGCGGCCAGCCGAGCGGGGCCAGTAGCCCAACAACGCCCAAGGCGGCCCACGCTCCGCGGTATAGACCGCACTCCTCGTCGCCATCGCCGCTGCCCTTCCAAAACAGCAGGCCGCCCAGCGCGGCCAACACACCGAGCGTGTCCACCGTCACGCACAGCGTGCAGAGGTGCTTGATCTTGAAGGCTTGCAGTCCGAACAGGCCAGCCGCCGCCAGGCCTCCGATGCCGGCCACCAGCGGCAGCCAACGGCGCAACTCTCGGGTCAACGCGACCCCGAGCAGTATCGCGAAGCCGACCATGCCGAACACCGGCACCGGCAGCGGCAGCGTGCCGATCATCACATAGCCAAAGCCGCTGCTGCGGACCGCCGCGCAGCCGGAATCGACTCCGCAGAAGGTCGGAACGCCGTTCGTGTAGTCCACGAAGAGGGCTGCCGACACCGCCATTGCCAAGACCGCGGCAAGCCGCATTCCAAACAGACCAAGCGCCCTTCGCACGCTTCGGTTCTTAGCCGATCTGAGCGAAAAGCCCAACGAGGCCGAAACCTCGATGGTAGAAGGCCGCATGGCCAGTCGAATCCCGGCGCGCGGCGAAGTGTTGCGCATGCTTGCCGAAGCAAAAAAGCCCGTCCACGCGCGCGAGCTCGCCTCGAAGCTCGGCGTCAGTGAGGCCAACGTACCGCGGCTGATCGCGGCGCTCGATGAGTTAGCCGAGCAACGCCGAGTCAAACGCTTGAGCGGGCAGCGCTATGCCATCGAGCTGCGCGAAGTCACCGAGAAAGAGGGCTGGGAAGGCGTGCTGTCAATGAACGCCCGCGGTTTCGGCTTCGTCAATGCCGTCGGTCACGACGACGTGTACATCGCGCCCGAGGCGATCGGCTCGGCACTGCATGGCGACCGCGTGAAGATCATCGTAGTCAATCGCTCTCAACGCGGAGCCGAGGGTCGAGTCGACCAGGTCGTGTCGCGCCGTAATCCGCGTGTCGCCGGCGTGCTGCGTAAGCGCGGCCGTAGCATGTGGCTCGAGCCGGATGACTCGCGCCTGCGCGGCCCCATCGTGCTGTCGCTCAATCTGAAACTTGGCCAAGACGGCGATGCCGCGGTCGCCGAGATCACGAAGTTCCCCGAGTTTCCCGACGAAAACCCGGAGGGCGAGCTGATCACGGTACTCGGTGCTCCGGGCGACCCGAATGTCGAGGTTGCCAAGATCCTGATCCGTGAGCAGGTCACCGAGCAGCACCCGGAAGCCGCGATCCACGAAGCAGAGGCGATGGCCGTTCGGCTCTTGCCGCTCAACATGGAGGGTCGAGTCGACTTGCGCGCGGTGCCCCTGCCAACGATCGACCCGGAGGACGCACGCGACCACGACGACGCGGTCTGGGTCGAGAAGCAAGGCGACGGCTTCCGAGCTTGGATCGCCATTGCGGACGTAAGCGAATACGTGCAGCCAGGCAGCGCGCTCGACAAAGAGGCGCTGCGTCGTGGCTGTACGATCTACCTGCCCGACCGCGCCATTCCGATGCTCCCGGGCGCGCTCGCTGCTGACTTGTGCTCGCTGCTCGCCGAAAAGGATCGCTTGTGCCTGTGCGTGATCGCGGACCTCGACCGCGAGGGCAAAGTGAAGACCTTCGAGATCGTCGAAGGCGTGATGCGCTCGGCCGCCATGCTCACCTACGGTGGCGTCGCGAGAACCCTTGGTTTTACCGAGATCCCGCCGAAGAGCGCGCCCGCGGAGGCCTTCAAAAAGGAGCTCCGTGTGATGGAAGAGCTGACCAAGAAGCTGCGCAAAGCGCGCATGGCACGCGGGTCGTTGGATCTGGATCTACCCGAGGCGAAGCTCACGCTCGACCCGGCCACCAAGGCTCCGATCGACGTCACACGTCGCACCTCGGACCCCGGCATCAAGCGCGCTTACAATATGATCGAAGAGCTGATGCTCTTGGCCAACGAGCTGGTCGCCACTTGGCTCGGCAACAAGAATTCGCCGGCCATCTATCGCATCCACGGCAAGCCAGACGCCGCGAAGCTCGCGCGTTTGGGTAAGGTCGCAGAAAAGCTGGGCGTCGAATTCGACGCGGACGAGATGACTGAGCCGCTCGGGGTCTCGAAATTCTTGCAGCGCATCTCGACGCACGCTAGGAAGCAGGTGCTCGAGATGCTGCTCCTGCGCTCGCTGAAGCAGGCCGCCTACGATATCAAGAACGTCGGGCACTTCGGGCTCGCCTCCACGAATTACCTGCATTTTACCTCGCCGATTCGCCGTTACCCGGACGTGCAGGTGCACCGCGCCGTGAAACACTTGCTGCGCGGTGGCAAGCCAATCAGCAGCGAGCCCGCGCTCGAAGAGCTCGCTCAAAGCGCGACCTCTGCCAGTGTTCGCGAGCGCGCGGCGATGGACGTAGAACGGGAAGTCGTGGATCTGTATCGCTGTCTCTTGATGCGCGACCACATCGGCGAGACCTGTGAAGGTGTAGTGACTGCCTTAGTGGGCAGTGGCGCCTATGTCACCCTGGACACGCCCTTCGTAGACGTGCTCGTCAAGCACGAGAGCATGGGTCCCGACCAATACGAAATCTCCGACGATGAATTGAGCGTCGTGGGCGTTCGCTCCGGTGACACCATCTCGCTCGGCGACCGCATCGCCGTCGTGATCGAGGACGTCGCTATCCTGCGTCGCCAGACCTTGGCCAAGCGCATCGTGCCCGAGGCGGTGCTCAAAGCGCTCGAAGACGGCGAGCACGAATCCGGCGAATCCGGTCAAAAACCCCGGCCGCGCGTGCCCGGGCAGCGCGGCCCGCGCGTACCGATTCGTGGCCGTGGCGCGCCGCCCTTGCTGAAGGTCGGTCATCGCCCGACGCCGACTCGCAAGGGTGCCGCCAAGCCGACCACCGGCGGCGGCAAAAGCTACAAACCGGGTCGCGGTGGCGGCAAGAGCGGCGGTGCCGCCAGCAAGAGCGCTGGCGGTTCGTCCAAGTCCGGCGGCGGCAAGACCGGCGCTGGTGGCGGCCGCTCGAAGAAGCGGCGCTGAGCGATCGCATCAGCGCGCAGGCGCGCTGATGCGATCCGTACCCATCAACGCGCGCAGCGCTTCAGGCACGAGCACACTGCCGTCGGGCTGTTGATACTGCTCCACAATGGCTACCCAAGTGCGGCCAATGGCGAGCCCGGAGCCGTTCAACGTGTGCAAGAGCTTCGGTTTGCCCTTCGGCTCCGGGCGATAGCGGATCTTCGCGCGACGCGCCTGAAAGTCTCCGAACACCGAGCAGCTCGAGATCTCGCGGTAGGTGTTTTGCGAGGGTAGCCAGACCTCGAGATCGTAGCCTTTTGTGGCTGCAAACCCGAGATCCCCTGCGCAGTGCTCGACCACCCGGTAGTGCAGCTTGAGCCGCTTGAGCACCTCTTCGGCGTGCAGCGTCAGCTTCTCGAGCTCCGCCATGGATTGTTCGGGCGTGGCAAAGCGGACAATCTCGACCTTGTCGAATTGGTGCTGCCTTATCAGCCCACGCACATCGCGACCGTACGACCCTGCCTCGCTGCGAAAGCAGGGCGTGTACGCCGTGTAGCCGAGCGGGAGCTGCGCAGCCTCCAAGATTTCGTCGGCGTGCAGGTTGGTGACCGGAACCTCCGCCGTCGGGATCAAGTACAGCGCGCTCGGGTCGTTCGGGTCGCTGCGCTTGGTCTTGAACAAGTCCTCTTCGAATTTTGGTAGTTGGCCTGTCCCGCGCAGGGCCTCGGCCTTGACCAAGTACGGCGGATACACCTCGGTGTAGCCGTGCTCACCGGTGTGCAGGTCGAGCATGAACGTAGCCAAGGCGCGCTCCAGCCGCGCGCCCAAGCCCCACAGCACCGAGAAGCGCGCCCCGGACAGCTTGGCCGCGCGCTCGAAGTCCAAAATGCCGAGCTTTTCGCCCAGCTCGTAGTGCGGTTTGGGCTCGAACTCGAAGCTCGGCTTTTCGCCCCAAGTGCGGACCACGACGTTCTTGTCCTCGGTCTGCCCGTCCGGCACGGAGTCGTGCGGCACGTTCGGGATGCCGAGCAGCACGTCTTCGATTTGCGTCTCGAGGCCCGCAAGCTCGATCTCGAGCGCCTTAACGCGCTCCGACAGCGCCTTGAGCTCGTCGCGCCGCGCCGCCATGCCGTCTTTATCGCCACTCTTGGCGAGCTTCGCCATGGCGTCGCTGGCGGTGTTTCGCTCGCCTTGAAGCAGCTCTGTCTTGCGCGTCAGCTCGCGTCGAGACGTCACGAGACTCAGCACACCGTCGAGAGCCTGAGCGAATTCCGACCCGCGGCGTGCGAGCTGGGCTCGAACTTCATCGAGGTGATCGGCGACGTAGCGTGCATCCAGCATGTGAGTGTCCTTGGGCTGCTCGAAGGAGAGCAGGGCTCTCTTCATAGCGTAAATTGCCGCCTAATGCATCGCTCGGGCCAGCACTCGGCGCTCCAGCGGCGCTTCACAAGCCCACGCCGACGCCTACCCCGACGCCGAACGTTACGCCGCTGTTCGGAACAACGCGGTAGTTTCGCATCATGAAGACTTGAGTCACGAGCGTGCACGCGCGCCGTCCCGGACCGTCGCAGCCGGTCCATTTGCCGTGCTCCGAACGGTCGCCATTCGGCGCGTAGAACAGCACTCTTCCGTCTGCCTGCAAACTAAACCAGGCATGTTCTTCGGACGGCGGCGAAGCATTGCTCAGGCCGACATAGCCCAGCACGCGGTCGTCGTTGCCGACCAGGTGCCCGTCAGGCAAAAGCACGGCAAACGGTTCGTAGTCTTCGTCCGTCACTCGTCCGACCCGGTCGATCACGAAGCGCAGATGTCCGCCTTCCAGCACCCGCCCATTGGGCTGGATCTCGACCGTGTCTTCGTCGCCGCGTTCCCAGTGGGCGGGCTGAATGAACAGCGCCGCTCCGCCCTCAGCCCAGCGCGGCGGAACGCTCGGCGCGCAGCTCAGCGCTACAAGGGACATAAAAAGCGCACTCGTCGAGAGCAAAGCTCGTTGCACTCAGCCAGGATAGCGCCACGAACGAAGGCGCGAAAGGACAGCGGCCCGCCGACAGCGAATGCTCGGAATACGCCACTGCTCGGGCTGCGTTTACCGGCTAAATTTTGCGGCGAGTGCTCTCTATCGAGCGGAAGGATTCTGACAACGGCGCTTCGTCCACGGCTGGTGAGTCTAAGCGCGCTCCGTTCTACAACGCGGAAGACGTCTACGACTACGTGAGCGCCAGAATGCCGCTGCCCAAGTCCGCCGCGGGAACGCTCAAGCCCGACGATGGCGTCCCCGTGCCAGCCGGCGGCGTCACCGAAGCCAACGCCAAGAGTGTCGCACTGCGCTAGGTCTTGTGTGGATCAGCGGGCGCGCCCGGCGCTCCGCGTCGCAAAGCTCATTCGCCGTCAGCGCTTCGTCGCGCTGACCAGGTACTCATACAGCTCACGCTTACTGGTGCGTTTGCGGAGCGTCGTTACGCTCGCATCGCGAAATCCGCACAGCTCGAAAATCTCGACAAACAGCCGCTCTGCCGGCACCAGCACGTCGAAAAACTTCGAGTTGCCGACCACGTAGTGCACTTGCCCGCCGCGAGCTACCACACGCGACAAGCTGCGCACATGAAGCAGCATGTCGACGAAGTACTTGGCGACGTAGCGCCCGAGCACGTCGCTGTGTTTGGCGATGCGCTGCGTGAGCGCTGCCAGCTCTTGCAGCGGCATCGCGCTTTTACTCTGCCACGCAGCGACGCGACTCGTGGCCGATCCCCAAGTGCCACCGATGGCCTGCCAGTCGAGCTCGCCTGCGTCACTGGCCTGCTCGAGGTAGCCCAGCCAATACATGTACGGCCGCAGCTCACGCACGTAGCTCATCCGGTTCACATATGGCGGCGAGGTAATGACCGTGCCGAATTCGGCGGGCTTTTTGGTCGCGTCTGCAACCCGACGCGCGTCCCCCAACAAGACGCGCCGCGGGCTGTTCGGCAGTGCTATGCGCGCCGCACTCGCGATAGGCGTGAACGCGTCGCTCAGCGCTTGCGCGACGCGACCCGCCGCTCCGGGCGACGCGACATCGGCGTCCGCAAAGGACATCGATTGGTGACCGAAGCTCACGTTCGCGGTCGTGATCAAACTGCGACAGAACGCGAGCTTCACTAGATCCTGCGCCGCCTTCGGCGCAGCAGATTCGCTCAAGACCGCGAAGGCACGGCCGAGGGCGTGCAGTGTCGGACGCGCCCACCACTTTTCGATTTGGAACAGCGCGGGCAGCCAAGGAGCATTGCCCCGAGCGCGCGCTGCCCGACTCATCTGGCCAAGCAACGCTTCCGCTTGGAGTAGCGAATCTACGCTGTATTTGGCCGTCTTCGCGCGCGCCAACCAGACTAAGAAGGGATTTACGTCAAGC